>JAGDDB010000291.1 GCA_017958265.1 Oscillospiraceae bacterium
GTAACGCGCGCGCAGGCGGCGACGTTCATCTACCGCCTCGCGAAAACTCCCGAGGTCGGAAAGACGGACGTATTCACCGACGTCGACGCCGACAGCTATTATGCGGACGCGGTAAGCTGGGCGTATGCCGAGGGCATAACGACCGGCACCACGGAAACGACCTTCAGCCCGGATAACAGCTGCATCCGCGCGCAGATAGTCACGTTCCTCTACCGTTATTTTGAAGGCAAATGAATAAAAGACAGCGGGGAGACGCGAAAAGCGTCTCCCCGTTTTTTATCGTATTGAAAGAAAACGGCCGCGGGAGTATAATCGGGCCGGAGGCGGAAGCATGCAGACGATAGACGAAGCGCTTGAAAAACTCAGCAGATCGGCATTCCGGGCGAAGTTCCGGCTCGATGAGAAGGACAGAGCTTATATCGCCGCTAAGGGCGAGGAAACGATCCGGGAGCACGCGGCGGAATTCGTGCGCAAGAGGCTCGCTCCCGCTGAGATCGAACACGACGGGAAGCAGACGCCCATGCGCGGTCACCCGGTTTTCAAGGCGCAGCACGCCTGCGCCTGCTGCTGCAGAGGCTGCCTTGAAAAGTGGTACAGAATACCGAGGGGCAGGGAGCTTACGGAAGGGCAGCAGGAGAAGATAGTGAATCTGCTCATGGCCTGGATAAAAAGGCAGCTGAGAGATCGATAACGGAAAAACGAAAGCGGATATCCGGAGAGGGATATCCGCTTTCACTCGTTTCGGGCTCACGGCATAGAATGGCTCGGGATAGCCGATATCCCGAATACTCGTTAAAGGTGATAAAGTTTTATGGCACAGTTTTCAAACCAGGCGACGCTGTTGTACAACGGCATAAGATCAGCATCGAATATCGCCGCGGGAGAGATAGTGGAGAGCCTGGCCGTTACTAAAACGGCCGTGTCCGGCGTCTATGGCGAGGCCGGCTCCGTGGTTTTTGTAATAAGCATGGTAAACTCCGGTTCGACGGCGCTCAGCGGCCTTACGCTTACGGACGATCTGGGAGAATATAAGTTTGGAACGCTCTTCCTCACGCCTCTGAGCTACACATCGGGCTCCGCAAAGTATTATGTGAACGGAGCCCTGCAGCCGGCGCCCACGGTCGCGGCGGGTCCTCCGCTCACGTTTACGCCGATAAGCGTTCCGGCAGGCGGCAGCGCCGTAATAATCTACGAAGCCTCGGCGAACCAGTACGCTCCGATGGAAGCGGGCAGCAGCATCACGAACGGGGTCTCGGTCTCCGGCGAGGGGCTCGCAGCGCCCGTAACTGCGGAAGAAACGATAAGCGCAGCGGAAGAGCCGGAGCTCTCTCTGACAAAGACAGTTTTTCCCGCAAGCGTCACGGGGAGCGACACGGTGACGTATACCTTCCTGATACAAAACACGGGAAACACAGCGGCGGACGCCGCGAGCGGAGTCGTCATAACCGACACGTTCTCCCCCGTGCTTGATATTACGGGCGTGACCTTCAACGGCGCGAGCTGGACGCAGGGGACGCAGTATACCTACGATGAGGCTACAGGCCTTTTTACGACCGCGGACGCGGCGGTAACTGTACCGGCCGCGAGCTACACGCAGGACACGGACACCGGAGAGTGGACTGCCACGCCGGGCGTCAGCACGCTTACGGTCTCGGGTACGCTGAGCTGAAAAAAGAATAAAACGGAAAAAGCCGCCGCGGTAACGCGGCGGCTTTATGCATGAGAGGGCTTTTTATGCGTTCGAAGCGGCACATGCGCGTTTATCCGTCCTGCGCAGCCTTTGAGGCGGAGTCCAGAAGCTCGTTGAAA
>JAGDDB010000292.1 GCA_017958265.1 Oscillospiraceae bacterium
CAGGAGAATATCGAATACAGGGTCCACGCGGACGCCGAAGAGCTCGGCACGATCGTGAAGCCGCCGCCCGGGGGCGACAAGATCGCGATCGCGGGCAGAGTGTGGATAGTGGAGGAAGTCGACCACAAGCGGCGCGAAGTGTATTGTACGCTGGTTAAGGGCAACATACCGGCGTATTTCGGGGACGTGGCGGGCGATATACATACGCGCATACTCGAGCGCATGCGCGCCGTGCTTGCCGAAAACAAAGGCTATCCCTATCTCATGCGCCGGGCGGTGTGCCGCCTTGAGGACGCGAGAGGCTCCTTCGCGGCGTCGGGCATGGCGGAGCGGCCGCTGATCCATCTGGGAGGGAATATGTGGGCGCTGTTCCCGTGGCTGGGAAGCTACGCCTTTCTCGCCCTCGAACGCTTTCTGAAGCTGCGCTGCGGCAGGCGTCTCGGCCTGAAAGGGCTCGACTCATCCAGACCGTATTATATGCAGTTCACCATGCGGGTCGGCGAGCGGGAGTTTTACGATACGGTAAAAGAGGAAGCCGAAAAGCAGTTCGATCCGTTGGAACTGCTCTATCCGAAAGAGGTGCCCGTTTTCGAGAAATACGACGAGTACGTTCCGCCGGAGCTTGTGCGGAAGGGTTTCGCTTACGGCGTGCTCGATATCGAAGGAATGAAAAAGCGCGTCCTCGGCTGGACGTTTTAAGAAGCGTGATCGCCCAATGAAATACAGCGGTCCCCGGTCTGCCCGGAGGGCCGCTGTGTCGTCTCGGCGCCTCCTGCTTCTTTTTTGTCCGACGGGAGAAAGAACGCCGCTGTTTCACCCGCGGGACCGTCTGATTTCGGCTGCTCTTTTCGGCGTTGTCGGCCTGCGGGGGATAAAAACACGAAAAATAACGGATATCCTGAAAAAAACGCTTGACTGTAAAGTCGGTTCATACTTTAAAATCAGGACAAACGAGCGAAGGGGGGCGGCGCTTTGAAGATCGGAGAGCTGGAGCGGGCCTCGGGGCTGCCCCGGGCCAGCATCCGCTTTTATGAAAGGGAATAACTGATGGAGCCGGCGAGAACGGAAAACGGATACCGGGACTATTCAGATGAAGATATGGAAACGCTGAAAAAGATCATGCTGCTGCGTGCCCTGCAGGTGTCCCTTAAGGATATCCGTGCCCTGCAGCGGGGCGAAGACGCCCTCGGCGAAGTGATGCAGCGCCGGATCGACGCCATGACGCAGCAGCGCGGCGAGCTGGACCGAGCTCTGCGAGTCTGCCGGGAGCTGCGGTAGGCGCGGCTGGACTGGCGGGATCTGCCGGCTCAGCAATACATGGAGCACTTTGACCGGACTCTCCGGGACTCCGTGGCGCAGAAGGACCGCATCCCCGGAGTGCAGGCTCCGCTGAGGCGCTTCTTTGCAAGAGAGCTTGATCTTCTTTGCTGCTCCGCAGCCTGGGGCGCCTTTCTTGCCCTGGTCTGCGGCGTGGGCGTCAGAAGCGGCGGATGGCTTCTTTGGGCGTCGAATGTCGCCGTGCCGTTGATGCTGATGCTGCTTTTTGAGCCGCTGCTGCTTCACCTTTCGGGCACGACGCCCGGCAAGTGGGTGCTGGGACTGCGGGTGACGGACCCGGAGGGAGGACTTCTGAGCTTCTCCGACGCGCTGAGCCGGACCGGGCGGGTCATCGTCAGCGGAATGGGGCTGGAGATCTTTCCGTTTTCACTCATCCGTCGCTGGAAGAGCTGCCGGACCTGCGATGAGGGAAAGGAGCTTCCCTGGGAGAAGAATTCAATGCTCTCCCTCCGGGACGAAAAGCCTTTCAGGGCCGCGGCTTACGTCTTCCTCGGCGCGGCGATACTCGGCTTGCTGTTTTTTTTCGTCGCCGAAGCGGGGATGCCCCGTCACATGGGGGAGCTGACCGTGGCGCAGTTCGGCGACAATTTTAACCGTTTGGCGCGTTTCTACGGCTTCGACTTCAGTTACGGAGGCTTCAAGGCCGTGCTGGATGAAAATGGCCTTTGGACGAAGAAAAACGGAGAGGGGACCGCGTACCTCCCGGATACCGCGATCGGGGACAGCGTGCCGACCCTTGTCTTTCGGGAGGACGGGAGGGGGGTGTCGGAGGTTTCCTTCCGCTATGAAAGCTCCGGGCTCGTTCCCTCCGACTGTCGCCGGGAAATGGAAATAACGGTCCTTTCCTTCGCCTGTGCCAGGAAGGGCTTCGGTCTGTTCTCAAAGGGACGGAAGGAACTGCTGAGCGCGATAGAGACCCACCCGTTTGAAAGCTTCGAGTACAGTCACGGAGGGATAACGGTCCGCTGCGCTGTGGATTACAGCGGCTACTTCCTGATCGGCGGACGCGCTCTCGTCTCCGACGACAGGGCGGGAGAGAAACGAAACTGCACCGTGGCTTTCTCCGTCGGGCGGACGGAATAAACGGGCGGGGCTGCTTTTCGGCAGCCCCGCCCGTATCACGGTCGGATGGATAAGCGCGGGTCCGTCAGTAGGACACCAGCGCGGCAAGAGCCATGATATCAAGTACCGCGGCGTCTGCGGGCGGCTCGGTCTCGGGCTCGGTCGAGCCGGGAGTGATGGTAAGATCGGCGGTGATGTCGCAGGAGAACATTTCACCCATGTCCATGACCGCGGTGATGCTCATCCCGCCCTGATCGTTCCAGGAGCCTTTGACGTCCGCGCTGATGTTTCCCAAATCGTCCGAAGCGCCGTTCATGCTGAATTCCATGGAATAGGCGGAGACCTCGTCGCCCTTGAAGGTCACGGATAAAGTCAGATTTGCGGAAATGTCGTCGGAGGTTTGGCTGATTTCCGCGGTATACACATCCCCGTCTGCGGTAAAGCTGCCGTCGGACAGATACTCGGCGAGCGTCCCGATCACTTCGCTGATCGCGGCATAGCTGTATTCGGCGTTGTCCGGATCCCCCGAAAACGCGATCCCCGCTTTGAGGAGCTGTTTCACGCCGATCTCTCCGGTATAGGCCGGCATCAGCTCATCGAGCTCCATGGAGCTCATCATTTCCGCAAGATCCACGGAGAACCACAGATCGCCGCCCATGACGGCGGCGAGGTCGCCGCCCAGCGCGGAGCAGTCCGGCTTCACATAGAGCTTTCCGGAGGCAAGATCGCCGCAGGCGGAGAAGCCTACCCCGTCGTCGGCGAGCGCCGCGAGCATGCCTGCGTACTCGGCTGCCTCCTCATCCCCATCCTCAAGAGCCTCATCAAGACCCTGGAAGAGGGAGGCGAGGTCTGCGCGTATCGTTCCGGTCGCCTGAGATTTCGAGGCGACGGAGGTTTCGGCGCAGGAAGCGGAAAAACGGACGTCGACCGGCCCCATATCTTCGTAAGGGGGAGCGAGCATAACGCTGCCGTCGAGGATCGTGTCGATATCCCAAAGACCTTCATTGTACCGATCGCCGCAGTGCATGAGCTTTTCGATGATGCCGAAGCTTGCGTCTCCGACAGCCTTGTCGATCAGCATATCGGTGTCTATGATGATAACGGTGCGCGCCTCCGCATCCCAGCCGACGCCGGCGCCCAGCGCCTGCGCGGCAAAGCGGACGGGGACAAAGGTACGGCTCAGCGCCGGATCGATAAACGGCGCTACGTCCATTACGATCGTCTCGGTTTCACCGTTCTCGGTCACGGAGACCTCGGCGGTGCCCACGGTCATCACTATGGTGCGGCCGCCGCGCACGGCGGTAATCACGCCTTTATCATAGCCGATCTCCGCGCCCATCGCCTCAAATACGGCGCGCAGAGGCAGGAAGGTCCGGTCGTTCACGATCCGCGGCTCAGCGTCGGTAAAGACGATGTTTTCTCCATCGAGCTGAACGGAGACGGGTGTGTCGGCAAGGGCGGCTGCCTGCATCAGGCATATGATCAGAGCAAACGCCACGGCAAAGCGAAAAACCTTCTTCATGCTTGGATTCTTCCTTTCCTTGATAGGTTGCGTTACTTATATTGATTATCCGTTATTTTATCATCGGCAGGGTCGAATGTCAACGCGGTGATCGGGCAGTCCCGACCACTCTTTGTGTTGATGAGATGGGCGTTCGACATTTTCAGCAAGTATTGCAAACGCGCAGGCATATGGTATAATGATCACAAAGCGATCATTATACCTTTTGACGGCGCGACCGCCTCGCCTCGTCGGAGCAAACTGCGCTCACACCGTTTCCGGCAGTTGCCGAAAACTCAGTATCGCTTCGTTGCTCCTCCTCCCAAAACCGGACCTGCTGCGCCGGGCTCCGGTTTTGATGGAAAAGTGTATTTTCCCAATCGCTGAAAAAAAGCCCAATGGGATTTTTCAACGATTTACGGCAACCGGCGGCGATGCCATATACCATGTCCTGCGGACCCTGCGGACATGTTATATTTAAAATGGAGTGATATCATGGGTCTGTTCAAAAGTAAAAGCTGCCCCGCCTGCGGAGGAAAGATCGGCATGCCTCCATTCCGTGTCGCCGACAATGTGAAAATATGCTCCGCCTGCGAGACCATGCTGCGCGGGAGATACAACATAACCATACGCGGCGCGGGACATTATGACGAACTGCAGTCGCTGGATATCGGCAAAGCAAGGGATATCATCGACGGCATGAAAAGGGAACAGCGGAAGGATATCGACGCCTACTCGGGCAGGTACGGCAATATAATGACCGTTACGGACGTTTTCACCGTGCCAGAGGAGGGGCTTGACGAGGGCGGCAGTGAGATCGCCGCGCTGAAAGGCAGATGCGCCGTTCTCGGCTTCTGCGAGGCCGGTTCCTTCGGGAAAAACGACCGCGTGCTGTTTTTGGGCGAGAGCGGGGAGCGAGAGGCGGCCGTGCTTGCGCTTGTTCCGTGCACGGGCGCGTATTCCTTTGAAACGCTGCTGATCGCCGGAGCGCATAAGAATACCGTCGGAGCGAACGCCAATGCCTGGCTGGTGTCGGATATCGACAGGAAGGATATACGGACCGGAGATAAAATAGTCAGAGCGTAAGGAAAAAACTTCGGCAGGAACACACATACGCAGATGCGGGCCGTGAAACGCCGACGCGCGTCCGATTTCCGGATCGGCTTGATGAATATGAAACATATTTGAAATAACGGAGATGCGACAATGAAAGAACAGCTTGACCTTCAGGACCATATCGCCCGGGGCGTTGAAAAGATCGTCGCGGACACGCTTAAAGCCGCGCTGAAAAATCCGAAAGAAAGCGCGTTTCTGACTAAATTCGCTCTCGCGAGCAGGAAAGCCTCAAAGACCCGGATGAAGCTGGAGCGCGAGGGCCTGCATGTGCCGGGCTTTCTCATAGCGAGCATAACGAGCAGCTGCAACCTGCACTGCGCCGGCTGCTATTCCCGCTGCAGCGGAGCCACCGACGATGCGCCGCCCAAAGAGCAGCTCACAAAGGAAGAGTGGCTGAGCGTATTCCGCCAGGCGGATGAGCTCGGCGTGAGCTTTATCCTCCTTGCGGGCGGCGAGCCCATGCTGCGCCGGGATATCATCGAAGCCGCGGGCGGGATGCGCAATATGATTTTCCCGATCTTTACCAACGGCACCTTTTTTGACGAGCGTTATTTCGCGCTGCTTGACAAATGCCGCAATCTTATACCGGTACTCAGCATAGAGGGCGGCAGGGAAAAGACGGACGCCCGCCGCGGCTCGGGGATATACGAGGTAGTTTCGTCGAATATGGATATCCTGCGCGATAAGGGCCTTATTTACGGCGTATCCGTCACGGTAACGACGGAGAATGCCGACGAGGTCACGTCGAAGGCGTTCCTTGACCGGCTTGCCGAAAACGGCTGCCGCCTGGTGATATACGTTGAGTTTGTCCCCGTGACGGATGAGGCCCGTCATCTTGCGCCCGGAGAGGAAGAACGCAGACGGATGGAAGCCGCGCTGAGCGAGAGGCGTGCCGACAGTGATGCGCTTGTCCTGCTTTCCTTCCCGGGAGACGAGCTGGCGATGGGCGGCTGCATGGCCGCCGGGAGGGAGTTTTTCCACATCAATTCCCACGGCGGGGCGGAGCCCTGTCCGTTTTCGCCGTATTCCGATGTGAACGTGAGAGACGCTTCCCTGCGAGAGGCTATAGCCTCTCCGCTTTTCCACGCCCTTCGGGAGGAAGGCCTTCTGAGCGGAGAGCATGAGGGCGGATGCGTGCTCTATGAAAGGCGCGATAAGGTCGAAGCGCTCATAAACGCAAAATAATTAAGATTTGCCGGTTACAGTTCTCTGTATTTGGCCATCGTTTTTTTGAAAAGCTCTTTGGTGGTGGGCGGGGTATAGGTAACGGCGTTTGCTCCGGCGGCTATGGTTTCGGCTATGCTTGACTCCGTTTTGCCGCCCGAGGCAATTATAGGCACGTCGGGAAATTCCCCGCGTATCTTTGCCACTATCTTGGGCGTATTCGCGCCGCCCGCCACATTCAGGATCGAAGCTCCGCTGAGCAGCCTGCTGTTGATATCGGTCCTGTCGTTTATCACCGTGATTATCACGGGGATATCCACTTCAGCCGCCACGGCCGCAAGATTTTGATCCGTGATCGGGGCGTTGAGCACCACGCCCATTGCGCCCTGGCTTTCGGCGTCTTTGGCCAGGGTGACGGTGCGCGGGCCCTTGGTGGTGCCGCCGCCGACGCCGCAGAAAACCGGTATGTACGACGCTTTTATGATCGCATCGCCGATGGTCTGCTGCGGTGTGAAGGGATACACGGCGAATACCGCGTCGGCATCGCAGTTGCGTATTATGGCAAGATCGGTCGAAAAGACAAGGCTCTTGATCCGACGGCCGTTTATCACTATGCCGGTGGCATTATATATCTCTTTCGGCATTTCAAGGATGGTATGACGCAGACTGCTTTGAACATTCGGGGGTGTACGCATGGATAAACCTCCTTTCCGGCGCAATAAAACATATACTTCCGTATATATTATAAACCAAAAACATAAAAAAGACAACATCGGCGCGGCCGTCACGCCGAGGCGTGCGTTAAAAGCGCCGTCCGGACTGGATACGGACGGATAAAACGGGGGCGAAAAAATGACCATACAGCAGATGAACTATGTAATCACCATATCCGAGATCGGCTCTCTGAACAAGGCGTCCGAGGTGCTGTACGTGACGCAGCCCTCTCTGACCAGCGCGGTTAGGGAGCTGGAAAAAGAGCTGGGGATAACCATTTTCATACGCAGCGGCAGGGGAGTGAAGCTGACCGCAGAAGGAGAAGAATTCATTCAAAACGCCAGAGCCGTGGTGCAGCAGTACGATTCCCTTGCGGAAAAATACGCGCCGGGAAGCACCATGAAGAAAAAGTTCGGCGTTTCGGCGCAGCACTATTCCTTTGCGGTAAAAAGCTTCGTGGAGATGGTCAAGCATTTTGACACCGCGGAATATGATTTTGCCATACGCGAAACGCGTACTCTTGACGTGATAAACGACGTGAGCAGCTCCAAAAGCGAGATAGGTATTCTTTTTCTCAGCGAATTCAACCGCAAGGCAATGGAAAAGATACTCAGGGGCAGTGAATTGGAGTTTCATAAACTGATAAGCTGCAGCGCGTACGTTTATTTATGGCGCGGCCATCCCCTTGCGGGAAAAAGCTCCATACGCTTTGAGGAATTGACCGACTATCCCTGCCTGTCCTTTGAGCAGGATGCGGGCGGCTCATTCTACTACGCCGAGGA
The DNA here is from genome assembly GCA_017958265.1 of Oscillospiraceae bacterium. Taxonomy (GTDB): domain Bacteria; phylum Bacillota; class Clostridia; order Oscillospirales; family Oscillospiraceae; genus UBA1246. Next base: position 7,678 of record JAGDDB010000292.1, read on the forward strand.
GATCATGAGCACGAGCGAATACCCGCGTACCATTAAAGCCACCGACCGCGCCACCATGCTCAATCTCATGGTGGGCCTGAACGGCTATACGCTGTGCTCGGGGATAATCTGCCGGGAGCTGAACGGACCGGAATACGTGGCGGTGCCCTTTGAAACGGAGGCGGATCCCTCGGCGGGAAAAATGGAGATAGGCTACATCGTAAAAAAGAATACGGTGCCGAGCCGAATGGGAGAGCTGTATCTGAAGGAGATACGGCGTTATCTTGAGGAACAAGTTATAGATTAAATCTATAGGCGAGTATATAAATGCGGTATTGGACATATGGGGCAGATGGGATTATACTCATGGACGAAAAGAAAAACAAAAAGGAGGACGACGACATGAAAAAAACCGAATGGTACTTGACGACGGGCAGAGGATACATGCGCATGTGCATGTGCGGTTATTTCATGCCTTCGAACATTCTCCCGGCGCGCGGCTGAGCCGCAGGCAGACGTCAATGAGTAAGCTTACCGGGAGGCTGCGAGCAGCTTCCCGATATTATTTTATTAAAAAAGAAAAGAGGATAATACAATGAGTAAATACAGATTTGAGACCCTTCAGCTCCATGTAGGCCAGGAGCAGCCCGATCCCGCCAGCGACGCCCGCGCGGTGCCTATCTACGCCACAACAAGCTATGTTTTTCATAACGCTCAGCATGCCGCCGACCGCTTCAGTCTCGCGGACGCGGGCAATATCTCCGGGCGTCTGACCAACTCGCCACAGGGCGTATTCGAAGACCGCAGCGCTGCCCTTGAAGGGGGAACGGCCGGTCTGGCAGTGGCCTCGGGCGCGGCGGCCATAACCTACACGATCCAGGCCCTGGCGGCAAAAGGGGAGCACATAGTGGCCCAAAAGACCATCTACGGCGGCACCGCCAACCTGCTGGCACACACACTGCCGCTCTACGGCATCGACGCAAGCCTGGTGAATGTGCACGACCTCGGGGAAGTGGAAGCGGCGATACGCCCGAATACGAAAGCGATCTATATCGAGACCCTGGGCAATCCCAACAGCGACATACCCGATATCGACGCCCTCGCGGCTCTGGCGCATAAGCACGGCCTGCCTCTGGTCATCGACAATACCTTCGGCACTCCCTATCTTATTCGGCCCATCGAGCACGGCGCGGACATAGTGGTCCATTCCGCGACCAAGTTTATCGGCGGTCACGGCACCACCCTGGGCGGCGTGATCGTGGACGGGGGCAGCTTTGACTGGGCCGCTTCCGGCAGGTATCCGTGGATAAGCGAGCCCAACCCCAGCTACCACGGCGTGAAATTCACCGACGCTGCGGGCAAGGCGGCCTTTGTCACCTACATCCGGGCGATACTGCTGCGGGATACGGGCGCCTGCATTTCTCCCTTTGCCGCTTTTCTGCTCCTTCAGGGGACCGAGACCCTGTCTCTCCGCCTGGAGCGTCACGCGGAAAACACCAAGAAGGTCGTGGAATATCTGCTCAAACACCCCAAGGTCGAAAAGGTCAATCACCCCTCTCTGCCCGACCATCCGGACCACGCTCTGTATGAGAAGTATTTCCCGAACGGCGGCGCGTCCATCTTCACATTCAACGTGAAAGGCGGGAAGGACGAGGCCTTCCGCTTCATAGACGCTCTTGAGATATTCTCGCTGCTGGCAAACGTCGCCGACGTGAAATCACTGGTCATCCATCCCGCCACCACCACCCATTCCCAGCTGACGGACGATGAGCTGGAAGCGGCCGGCATACGCCAAAACACCATACGTCTTTCCATCGGCACGGAGCACATCGACGATATCATTGCCGATCTTGAAAAGGGCTTTGCCGCTGTCTGATACGGCGGCTAAAGGGGGGAAAGGGCATGCCTATCAAAATCCCGAACGGGCTTCCCGCAGCGGCGGTGCTGAGAGAAGAGAACATATTCGTAATGGACTCGGACAGGGCGACGAGTCAGGATATTCGTCCCCTGCGCATACTGCTGCTGAACCTCATGCCGATGAAAATAACGACGGAGACCCAGCTTGCCAGACTGCTCGGCAATACTCCGCTGCAGATCGAAACGGAGCTGATAGCGGTAAGCGGGCATGTGCCGAAGAATACCTCAAGAGAACACATGCTGGCCTTTTACCGCAGCTTTGCCGACGTAAGGGACGAATACTACGACGGCCTTATCATAACCGGAGCGCCCGTGGAGCAGCTGCCCTTTGAGAGCGTGGATTACTGGGATGAGCTGTGCGAGATCATGGAATGGAGCAAGACCCATGTTTACAGCACCTTCCATATCTGCTGGGGCGCGCAGGCGGGGCTGTATTACCATTACGGCATACCCAAGTATGACCTGGAGGAAAAACTGTTCGGGGTATTTCCGCACAGGGTCACGCACAAGGGCTCGATCCTTTTCCGGGGCTTCGACGATGTTTTCCAGGTGCCCCATTCCAGACATACAACGGTAAAGCGGGAAGATATTGCCGCCGTGCCGGAGCTGAAGATACTTGCGGAGAGCGAAGAGGCGGGAGTATACGCGGTCTCGACCGACGGCGGAAGGCAGGTATTCGTTACGGGGCACGCGGAATACGACACGCTTACTCTGCACGAGGAATATATCCGGGACAAGACCGCGGGCCTGAAGATAAAAAAACCCCTCCATTATTATCCGGACGACGACGAAAACGCGCCTCCTCCCTGTAAATGGCGCTCCTGCGCCAATCTGCTTTTTGCCAACTGGCTCAACTATTTCGTATATCAGCTTACGCCGTACCACATCTCCCTCATAGGCGAAGGAAAGTAAATTCCGTCGCCCCAACGGCAAACGGTGATAGAGCGGTCAGCCGCGGTGTGTTTTGCACACACTGCGGCTGTCCGATTTTGCGCGCCCTCTCGGAGCGGATAAAGAAAGAAGCGCAGGCTTCATTTTGCCCTTGTGTGAGGCTGTCCGTATTGGTATAATAACTGTGAAGCGGTTATTATACCAATACGGCGTGGCCGTCTCGCCGCCGCTGCGGCAGACGGTACGCTTAGGGATAGGAACAGTATGAATATATTTAACGTCATTTCGCTGCTCGGCGGCCTTGCAATGTTCCTGTACGGAATGAAAATGATGAGCAACGGGCTGAAGGAGAATTCCTCCGGGGCGCTCAAAATGGTCATGGAGCGCGTTACCGGCAGCCTTTTCAAAGCTTTCCTGACCGGACTGCTGGTAACGGCGGTAATTCAGTCGTCTACGGCCACGATAGTCATAACGGCCGGCCTCGTGGCGGCGGGCGTAATAGAATGCGGAAAGTCCGTGGGCGTCATTATCGGGGCGAACGTGGGCACCACGGTCACGGGACAGATCATAAGGCTTTTGGACCTGAACGCGTCTTCAACATCGTGGCTGCAGCTGTTCAAGCCCTCCACGCTGGCGCCCGTGGCGCTTATAATCGGCGTTTGCATGTTCATGTTCTCCGGGTCGAAAAGACGCACGAGGGCGGACGGCATCATAATAGGCTTCGGTATACTTTTCACCGGCCTTCTCGGCATGACCGAAGCTGTCGGCTCGCTCTCCGGCTCGGGCTTTTTCGAAGCGGCTTTGGCAAGCCTCGGAAAGAGCCCCGTGATAGGCTATCTCTCCGGAGCGGCGATAGCCTTTGCCCTGCAGAGCTCCTCCGCCGCGATCGGCATCCTGCAGGCTTTTTCGGTCTCGGGACAGCTCAGCTTCAAAGCCATTTACGCGGTGCTGGTCGGCATATATCTGGGGGACTGCGTGACTACCGCCATAGTCTGCTCCATAGGCGCGAAGGCCGGAGCCAAGCGCGTCGGCCTTATAAACATCATGTTCAATCTCAGCAAAACGGCGCTGGTGCTTATCGGCGTAACGCTGATACACCGTTTCGGCCTGCTTGACGCGATGTGGGACAAGCCCATCTTTTCCGGCGGCATAGCCAATACGAACACCGTTTTCAATCTGGGCTGCGCGCTGCTCCTTCTGCCCGTCAACGGAGTGTATGTCCGCCTAAGCAGCAAGCTCGTCAAAGAAACATCTTCCGCCAACGTGAAATACGAGGAAAAGCTTTCCGAGCTCAACAAGGCTTTTTTCAGCACTCCCGCTCTTGCGCTCAGCAGCTGCTACGACGTGCTCGCGGACATGTTCGGTCTTGCGCGGAGAAATATCGAAAAAGCGATCGGGCTGTTGAACGGTTATGATGAGACCGTCGCGGCGGAGATAGAGGAATGCGAAACCGCCGTTGACCATATGACCGACCGGGTCAGCCAATATCTGATGAGCCTGTCGCCGCATGCCGGGACCAATGAGCAGATAAGGACAGTCAATCAGTATTATAAGGTAGTGTCGGAATTCGAGCGCCTGAGCGATCATGCGGTGAACATTTCGGAAACGGCCGAGACCTGCTACAGGCACGGCAGCACCTTTTCAGCCGCGGCGCTGGCGGAGCTCAATGTGCTGAAAGAGCTGACCTTCCGCAATCTTGAATATGCGCGCCTCGCGTTTGAAAAGCGTGATATGGCAGCGGCAATGCACATAGAGCCGCTTGAGGAAGTGGCCGACGATCTTATCAGCGCCATGCGGGACAATCATCTTTCGAGGCTGAGGGACGGGAAATGCGATTTCTTCGCGGACACCTGTTTTACCAACCTTCTGTCCGATATGGAACGTGTATCCGATATATGCTCCAACATAGGTCTTGCGACGGTCATGCGCGTAGAGCATTCTCTCGAGGGAACGGAGCACGATTATATTTCCGTACTGCACCAGGGCAGAAACGAGGCTTTCAACGACGAATATCGCAGCGCCCACAATGAATTTTTCGGTAAATTCGCTGCCTGCGCCGATGCTGCGGGACAGTAACAAATAAATAAGGAGGAAAGGAAAATGGCGGATAAAGAAGTTCTTGTCATAAAAGTGAGGATCGATCCCACGGCGGTCACGGCCTTCAAAGGGCCGGCGGGAGAAGTCGTCGCCATCCCCTTTACGGGCGACGCGGAGGGAGAAATATTCAACGGCACGGTCCGCCCCGGCGCTGTGGATACGCAGAGAGTAAACCTGTCGGGCGTGCGTCACATGTCGGCGCGCTATATCCTCGAAGGGACCGATAAGGCCGGAGAGCACTGCCACATTTTCATAGAGAACAACGGCTGGTTCGAGTCTATGTCCATGCCGTTCAAAACGGTACCGACTTTCCTGACCGACAGCAAGACCCTCGCGCCTTATCTGCACAGCAACAGATTTCGCGGCGAGGGTCATCCCGGTGAGGGCGGGCTGCTGCTGATAAAGTACTTCGAAGTGGACGCATAACATATTTAACGTATTAACGCCGGGCGCGCTGCGAAAGGCAGTGCGCCCGGCGTTTTACTGTCGAAAAAAAACCCGTCAGTCTCCGGCGGCTTGATCCCGGGGAGCGTCGTCGGACGGCGCGTTGACATCGGCGTTTTCGTCTGCCTCCGGCGAAGCGGGCGCCGCGGTGTCAAAGTTGCAGCCGTCAAAGCGTATGTCCGATCCGTCGTCGGAGGATATCAGACTGTCGCCGATATCGCGGAAGGAACAGGACGAGAACAGTACGTCGCTGCCTTCCAGATCAAAAGCGCTCGGGCCGGAGCAGTCGAAAAAGGCGGTATCGTGTATCTCGACGGAAGAGCATGAGGACAGGACCGCGCAGCCGTAAAGACAGTCGTGTATCCTGCCGGAGGCGATATACAGGCCCGCGCAGCCGTAACATTCCAAAGCATAGGCGTCACTGCCGCTCAGGTCGCAGCCCGTTATGCCGATCCCGCCGCAGTATTCCGCCGTGACTATGCTGCCGACGCTGGAATTAGCCGCGCCGGAATGGGTGATCACCAGGTTTTCCAGAGATATGCCGCTGCAGCCGTTAAAGCTCAGCACGCCGGCATCGGGAGAAGAGCATACTATACGGGCAGGAGCGGAGGGGTCCTCGGAGCGCAGAGTTATATTGCTCATGCCGGATATCACAAGCTCTTTGCTGCCTGCGGAATAGCCGGCAAAAAGACCGTACTTGCCGCGGTTGTCGCCGATGTAGCTCCAATCGGGCAGAGAGTGTTCGTCGAGCCATTCGGTAATGTCGTATACGCCGCTTTTCAAAGTAACGGTAACGCCGTCATGAAGCGCGCCTATAAGCTCGGAAGTGCTGCCCGCGGTAACATACGGCGGCTCGCCCGAACTGTCCGTTTCCTCGGGGGCAACGCGGGAAAAATACAGACACTGCACGGCAGGGAAGGGATCGGTGCCGGAATAGGTGGATACAAGCATTTCGAGTCTGTCCGGAGACAGAGCCGTAACGGAAAAGGCCTTTCGGTGATCGGAGCAGCCCGTCAGATCGATGCTCCAGCATTCGTTGCCGCAGCCGTAATACATGGGCAGCCAGCTCAGCTCTGCGTCAAGCGCCTCGGCGCTGTAGGATCTGAAGGACAGCAGACCGTCATACCAATACAGGTCGGCCTTACCGTCGGTCAGGGAAAGGTATGCTCTGGTGCCGGGCTCTACCGCGTCGTACTGCTCCCCGTCTTCTTCGGCGCTTTCCAGCGCCCATGAGCCCTCCGTCAGCTCCGGCCGCAGCTCAAAGCCGACCGGACCGTATTCAAGTCTGGTGAGCGTCAGCTCGCCTTCACGGTAATCAAGCGTCATCACGTCGTCCGAAACGGAGCCGTAAAGAGTAAAGCCGGAGGCAAGATCGATCTTCAGCTGTTCCGTGCCGCCGTGATGGGAAGCCTCCCAGCGCAGATATCCGTTGTCCGGATCCTCGGGCCCCCACAGACTGCAGCGGAAAAGACCTTCTCCGTCCTCGCACAGCAGCAGATTGACGGTCTCGTCCCCGGGAAGCAGCGGAGTATCGCCGACGCTCATGTATTCCTCGCCGTCATAGATCATGCGGCTGTACATCGAAGCGGACCAATAGCTGCCGCTGAGGCTGTCCGAGGGGATTTCCTGCCGCTCTTCCGTTTCGTCCCCGGCGGTCCCCTCTTCGTTTTCCGTATCGGAAGACTCGCCGTCGGGCTCGGAAGGCTCGTCGTGCTCCCCGGCGGGCTCGGGCGGGACGGACGGCTCGGGAGTATGGTAAGGCGAGGGGGAAGAAACGTCTTCGGGGCCGTCTTCCTCCTCAATGTCTTCGCCCTCCGCTTCGGGCGGCAGTTCTTCGCCTGTTTGGGGAACGAAGGGCTGAGCCTCGCCGGAAGAGTCCGGCGGAGCGAAATCGGTCGCTTCGGCCGGCGCAGGGGGCGAAGATGGCGGGTCAACGGTATCGGAGGGAACGGATGAACATGCCGCCATGCCGAGCAGCATGGCGAATATAAGACAAATAAAGAGCTTTTTCATCTTTTCCGTACTCTCCGGTCACAGCTTATATATCGCCCGTTTGTACATACGGTCTCAGAGGGCGCATATATTCGACGAAGCATGATCTGAAATGTTCCGCCGCCGAAAAAAGCATATCACACGCGGAGTCGATTTACAAGTCCGGAAAAGAGCGTGCATCGGTAAAAATGCCCTTTCCGCACTCTTGCGCGCAAGGCGCCGCTTATGCTATTATTTTTGAAAAAAGGAACTCGGCGCGGCCGAAAAAAACGGCGCGGCGCACACGGAAGACAAGGAGGATAAACATGTATTCCTGTAAATATCCCGAACTTTTTTCTCCCATAGAGTTAGGCGGCACGCTTTTCAGAAACAGGATATTCGCCTCGCCGACGGGCGGGCAGCCCACGTATTATAAAAACAGGCCCATACCGGAATATATAGCCTATTATGAGCGCAAGGCTACGGGCGGAGCGGCCTCGGTATGCATAGGGGACGCCATGCCCGACAGCGAGCACGCTTTGGCAAACGGCAGCCATATCATGCTCGACGATCCCGCCGTCAAGCCGCAGCTGAACAAGCTGTCCGAGGCCATACGCCGTCACGGCGCGGTGGCTGCGATAGAGATATCCCACGGCGGCAGCGGAGCGAGGATATCATACGGCGAGGGCCACAAGATATACGGCCCGGTGGAATGCGACAGCGACAGCTTCGGGATACATATCCACGCCGAGGCCATGGACGAGGCCATGATGAAGCATACGATAGAAAAGTTCGCCGCCGCGGCCCGCTTTGCCAAACAGTGCGGCTTCGGCATGATAACGATACACGGCGGACACGGATGGCTGCTTCATCAGTTCATGTCGCCCACGCTGAATACGCGCACCGACGAATGGGGAGGCAGCTTTGAAAAGAGAATGCGCTTCCCGCTCGCCTGCGTCGACGCCATACGCAGAGCCGTGGGGCCGAAATTCCCGCTGGAGATACGCATAAGCGGCAGCGAGTGCTACGAAGGCGGATACGACGTGGATTACGGCATAAAAATAGCCAAAGCGCTGGAAGGAAGGGTGGATCTTATCCATGTTTCCGCCGGCAGCCACGAAGATTCCCGCGTGTTTACTCTCACGCATCCCAGCATGTTCCTTGAGGACGGAGTCAACGTCAAGTACGCCGCGGAGATCAAAAAGCATGTCAGCACTCCGGTGGCTGCGGTCGGCGCTCTCAGTGATCCCGAACAGATGGAGGAGATAATACGCTCCGGCAAGGCCGATGTGGTCGAGCTTGCCCGCGGCCTGATCTGCGATCCCGATCTGCCCGCAAAGGCCAGAGAGGGACGGGACGGAGAGATAGTAAAATGCATACGCTGCTTCACCTGCTTTTCCGGCCTGATGAGCCGCGGACAGTTCTCCTGCGCCCTCAATCCGGAGATGGGCAGCGAGGCGGAAACGAAATATGCCCGTCCTGCGGCGCGGCGCGAAAAGGTGCTGATAGCGGGAGGCGGGATCGCCGGCATGCAGGCCGCCCTTACGGCCCGGGAGAGGGGACACGAGGTGATACTCTGCGAGAGTCTTCCGCAGCTGGGCGGAGTACTGCGATGCGAAAAAGACGTGCCCTTCAAAAAGCATCTTGAAGAATATCTTGACAGACAGGTGCGCATGATAACGGCGGCGGATATAGACGTGAGACTGAATACCGAGGTCACGCCGGAGCTGGCCCGCGATATCCGGCCCGACGCCATCATCGCGGCCATCGGCGCCGAGCCCGTTCGGCCGCCCGTAAAGGGAATAGACGGCAAAAACGTCATGGGCGCGCTCGAGGCGTATCATTCGCCGGAAAAAGCGGGCAAAAGAACTGTCATCCTCGGCGGCGGACTGGTAGGCTGCGAGCTGGCGATTTATCTGGCCGGCCTCGGCAGGGAAGTGACGATCATGGAAATGGCTCCCGCCTTGAACGACGGCGGGAACATTCTGCACGGACAGGCCATAGGCATAGAGCTTGAGCGCCTCGGCGTGAAGAGGCTGCTGTCGACCGCGGCCTCGGAGATAAGCGAAAGCGGACTGATCGGAGTGCGCGGGGAAGAAAGAATAAGCGTACCGGCAGATACCGTGATCTATGCCGCGGGGCTCAGGCCGAGAAGAACGAAGGCGCTTGAGCTGGCGCTCTGTGCGCCCGAGTTTTATCAGATAGGCGACTGCAATGTTCCGGAAAATATCCACCGGGCGACCAACGCCGCGTATTTCACGGCCCTTGATATAGGCCGGGGACGCTGAAACCGTCTTCGGCGCAAACCGGCTCCGTGAAAACCGAAGGGCAACCGGGAGCGGATCTTTTCGGCGCTTTTTACCCCTTTTTACGGTAAGACTCTGAAAGAGCGGGAGAGAAGAAGCGGCATATACTGCTATCGGAGGCAGCCGCTTCACGATCTTCCGAAAGGAACGGGATCCGAGCATGAATGAAATCAGCCTGAGTATAATCGAACAGACCCGAAAGCATCTGGAATGCCTGCACGGCACCGATATCGAGCATGCGGACGCACGGCAGCTGCATGAATGCCTTGCCCGGGCGTTCGTCGAGCAGTACGCGCCGCTGTGGAACGCCTGCCGCAGAGAGCACGCCTCAAAAAGAAGGGCGTATTATCTCTCGGCGGAATACCTTGTGGGACGGCTTATTTACAACGATCTTATGAACGCCGGTATCGCGGAGGACATATCCGCGCTGCTGAGTGAAAAAGGGCGGGATCTTGCCGAGTTTGAGGATATCGAGGCGGCTTCGCTGGGCAACGGCGGTCTCGGCCGTCTTTCGGCCTGCTTTCTTGACAGCGCCGCCGCCCACAGCGTGCCCCTTGACGGCTACGGCCTGAGATACCGTTTCGGACTGTTCAGACAGAGCTTCGAGGACGGAGCGCAGAAGGAAGAGGC
>JAGDDB010000293.1 GCA_017958265.1 Oscillospiraceae bacterium
CCGCAATGAAGGGCATGCTGGCGCCGCAGTACAGAGAAAATCTCATCGGCCATGCCGAGGTGCGCCAGACCTATCATGCCTCCAAGGTCGGCACCATCGCCGGCTGCTATGTGACCGACGGCGTGATACAGCGTTCCGCCGGAGTGCGCGTGATACGCGACGGCATAGTGGTGCACGAGGGGCAGCTCGCCTCCCTGCGCCGCTTCAAGGACGACGTCAAGGAAGTCGCCACCGGTTATGAATGCGGTATCTCCATAGAGAAATTCAACGACATTAAGGAAGGCGACGTTTTCGAAGCCTTCGTCATGGAACAGATACAGTTATGACAGTCCGGGCTTCGCCCGGCCAAACTCGGGGAGGACACATCGCCTGTCCTCCCTTTTTCACAGGCAGACGGGACCCGACAGATCCCGTCGGCCCGAAGAGGTGGTTATGAAGCAACGTCTTATAGTCGCCGGTATCGGCGTGCCTTTGGTATTTGTCGTTCTTGTCCTCCTGCCCCCCGCCGCGGCGGCGATATACTGCTGCGCGATCTGCGCGGTGGGCGTGCACGAAATGTTCTGCGCGGCGGGCGCGGAAAAGCGCATAGCCGCAATGGCGCTGTGCTGCGTTTCCGCGGCCGCGATACAGCTGTGCGCCCTGCTTTGGGGGCTGACGGCGGCCTTTACGGTACTGCTGCCGTTTTCGATCCTTCTTTTCCTGATATGGGTGGCATATTATGAAAAAGGCGCGGATTTCGGCCTGATCGCCTTCGGCGCCGCTTTCTTCTGCGGCTTCGCGGTGCCCATGGGCATGTCCGCCATGGTGCTGCTGCGAGATCGCGAAGGCGGAAACCTGTTCGTACTCATGCCCGTTGTGGCGACCTTCATCGGCGACTCCGGCGCATATTTTGCCGGCAGGGCTTTCGGAAAGCGCAAAATGTCTCCCCGCACAAGTCCTCATAAGACCGTAGCCGGCCTTATAGGCGGGCTGATATGCTCCGCGCTGTTCATGACGGTGCTCGGGATCATAATGCGGCGCTTCGGCACGGATATCCCGTTATGGAAAGCCGCGGTCATCGGGCTTATATCCGGCGCGGCGGCTCAGCTGGGCGACCTCGCGTTTTCGGTGATCAAGCGCTGCTTCGGGATAAAGGACTACGGCAGGCTCCTGCCCGGACACGGCGGGGCTTACGACAGATTTGACAGCACCGCCCTCGCCGCCCCTTCGGTGCTTGCGCTGCTGTATATCATGGGGGTGCTGTGATGCTTTCGATACTCGGCAGCACGGGGTCGATAGGCCGTCAGACGCTGGAGGTCGCGCGCTCTCTCGGCATGCCCGTCGGGGCTCTTGCCGCAAACAGCAGCGTAAAGCTCATGGAAGAGCAGTGCCGCGCTTTTTCGCCGCGTCTGGCGGTAATGTACGACGAAACCGCTGCCCGCGCCCTGAAAACGGCGCTGGCCGATACGGATATACGCGTCGCCTCCGGCATGGAGGGCCTTATCGAGGCGGTCTCTCTGCCTCCGATCGCCACCGTGCTCGCGGCGATGTCCGGCGCGATAGGCCTCCGCCCCGCCCTGGCCGCCATTGAGGCCGGCAAGCGCCTTGCCCTGGCCAACAAGGAGACCCTGGTATGCGCCGGGGAGCTGGTCATGGCGGCGGCCGAAAAGCACGGCGTTTCTCTGCTGCCGGTGGATTCCGAGCACAGCGCGCTGTTTCAGTGCCTGCAGGCCGGCGGAGACGCGGAAGAGCTCATCATCACCGCTTCCGGCGGGCCCTTTTTGGGCTATACCGCCCGGCAGCTCGAAAAGGTGACCGTCACGGACGCGCTGAAGCACCCCAACTGGTCCATGGGCGCCAAGATCACCGTGGACAGTTCCACGATGATGAACAAGGGTCTGGAATTCATAGAAGCCATGCGCCTGTTCCGCATGCCGGCGGATAAAATCAGCATTTTGGTACACCCTCAAAGTATAGTCCATTCCATGGTACGCTTCGCCGACGGCGCGGTGATCGCCCAGCTCGGCACGCCCGACATGCGCCTGCCCATACAGCTCGCGCTGACCTGGCCCAGACGCATGAAGTGTATCGCCCCGCCGCTTGATCTTACCCGCACTCCGCCGCTGACCTTTACGGAACCGGACATGAAGACCTTTCCCTGTCTTGCTCTGGCCCTGAGCGCGGCCCGCTCCGGCGGAGCCGACTGCGCCGTGCTCAACGCGGCAAACGAAACGGCAGTGCACGCTTTCCTGCGCGGCGAGATCAAATTCACGCGCATACCCGCGATCACGGAAGCGGCTCTCTCCGCTTTGGGAGGCGCGAAAGCCGACAGTCTCGATGATATTCTCTCCGCCGACGCGGCGGCAAGGAGGTTTGCTGAAGCTTGTATATAGCTATCGCGATAATCGCCTTCGGTATACTCATAGGCGTACATGAGCTGGGCCATTTTGCCACGGCAAAGCTCTTCAAAATAAAGGTCAACGAGTTTTCCCTCGGCATGGGCCCGACCATTTTCAAAAAGCAGCGCGGCGAAACGCTGTATTCCCTGCGCTGCCTGCCCATAGGCGGCTTCTGCGCCATAGAGGGCGAGGACGGCGACAGCGAGGACGACCGCGCCTTTACCGCCAAGCCCATATGGATGCGCACCGCGGTGCTTTTGGCGGGCTCTCTTTCCAATTTCATCATCGGTTTCATTATAGCCCTGCTGCTGAATATCTTCGTGCCCTACGGCACTCCGCCGGTGATAACCGGCTTCATCGACGGCTTTCCCCTCCAGGGAGAAAGCGGGCTGATGGAGGGCGACCGCATAGTGGCCCTGGGCGGCCGCCGCGTCAACACCTATAACGAATTCAACCTCTTTCTCAGTCTTGAAAACAACGAGCCGGTGGACCTGACCGTAAAAAGGGACGGCCGGATAATAGAATACAAAGACCTGCCTCTGATACTGCGGGAGTATACCGACGAAAACGGCAATCCCGTGACCCGCTACGGCCTGTTTTTCAACAGCGAAAAGCTCGATCTGCCGGGAATGATCAAATACTCCTGGTATGACTGCTGCTACTTCGTAAAGTTGGTGCGTTACAGTCTCGGCGCGCTTCTCAACGGCACCGCGGGCATCAAGGATCTTTCCGGGCCCGTCGGCGTGGTCTCGGCGATAAACGACGTGGGCCGGCAGGCGGCCGGCCTGGGCGCGGGCCTTATACAGGTATTCTATTTCATCGCCTTTATCGCGGTGAACCTGGCGCTGATGAACATGCTGCCCCTGCCCGCATTGGACGGAGGAAGGATATTTTTCATGTTCGTTTTCGCGCTGATAGAGCTGATAATACGCCGCCGTCCCGACCGGCGCATAGAGGGCTATATCCACGCGGCGGGACTTGTGCTGCTGCTGGGACTGATGGCCTACGTCATGCTCAACGATATAATCAAGCTGTTTTAAGCAGACGTAACCTTTCCGGATGGTCCGGGTTTTTTAACGAAATGCAGGCGGAAAGCTGCCCGTCAAAACCGGGCCGGTATATTAGGAGGCGGAGCAATGGCCGGACAGATCGACGTGGGCGGAGTGGCGATAGGCGGAGGCGCGCCGGTCAGCATACAGTCCATGTGCAATACCAAAACCGAGGATATCCCGGCGACCGCGGCGCAGATAAAGCGCCTGGCGGAGGCGGGCTGTCAAATAGTCCGCCTGGCAGTGCCGTCGGCCGAGGCGGCCGCCGCTCTCGGCGCGATACGGGAGCAGTCTCCCGTTCCTCTCGTGGCAGACATTCATTTTGACTACCGTCTTGCCCTCATCGCCGCCGAGGCGGGGATCGACAAGATACGCATAAATCCGGGCAACATCGGCTCCGAGGAAAACGTTCGCAAGGTCGCCCTGAGCTGCCGCAGCCGCAATATACCCATACGCATCGGCATCAACGGAGGCAGTCTCGAAAAGCCGCTGCTGGCAAAATACGGCGGTCCCACGCCCGAGGCCATGCTGGAAAGCGCGCGAAATCACGCCGCCCTGCTCAACCGATATGATTTCGATGATATCTGCATTTCCCTGAAATGCAGCGACGTGCCCACGACCGTTGCCGCCTACAGGCTGGCTCATGAATGCCTCGATTATCCTCTGCACATAGGCATAACCGAAAGCGGCGGCGGCGAAACGGGCATGATACGCTCCGCCGTGGGCATAGGCGCCCTGCTGCTGGAGGGCATAGGCGATACTCTCAGGGTATCTCTCACCGGCGATCCCGTGCGGGAGGTCGAAACCGCTCTTGAAATACTCCGTGCCGTCGGGCTGCGGCACGACGGCCCCGAAATAATAGCCTGCCCCACCTGCGGGCGCACCGAGATAGATCTCACGGCCCTGTACGACGAGGTATGCCGCAGACTGAAGGGCTGCCGCAAAAACATACGCGTCGCCGTGATGGGCTGCGCGGTAAACGGCCCGGGCGAGGCGTCGTCCGCGGATTACGGCATAGCGGGCGGCAGGGGCTACGGAATGCTTTTCAAAAAAGGTAAAATGATAAAAAAAGTCCCCGCGCCCGATATGGCGCGGGAACTGATGGCGATGATGGAAAGCGACCTCGGTCCGCTTTGAGCCGGCCGGGCATCCGTCCGGAAAGGGCAGCCAAGCCGAGCCGGGCGGAGGTTCGTGCCGGTCATCGGATAAGCGGATCATAATCTGGCCGACAGTTTTATCGAAGCTCGGAGCGTCTTATCTTGCCGTTGATGGTCCTGGGCAGGCTCGCTGCAAACTCCACTATGCGGGGGTATTTGTAGGGAGCCGTTTCATTTTTGACGAACTGCTGTATATCCTTTGCCAGCTCATCGCCGGGCTCCCAGCCCGGGTTGAGCACCACCGTGGCCTTGACCACCTGGCCTCTGATCTCGTCGGGGGCGGCGGATACGGCGCATTCGGATACGGCGGGATGCCTTATAAGCACGCTCTCCACCTCATAGGGCCCTATGCGGTAGCCGGAGGATTTGATGATGTCGTCATTGCGGCCGACGAAATAAATGTATCCGTCCTCGTCCTTCCACGCGGTGTCGCCGGTATGGTACCAGCCTCCGCGCATGGCCTCGGCGTTCTTTTCCTCATTGAGATGATAGCATATCATCAGCCCTTCGGGCCTGGGATCCAGACCTATGATGACCTCTCCGGTCTCACCGGGGCGGCAGTCGTTCATATCATTGTCGACGATCCTGACATTATACAGCGGCGAAGGCTTGCCCACGGAGCCGGCCTTGGGCGTCATGCCCACGCGGTTGCATATCGTCAGCGTCGTTTCCGTCTGTCCGAAGCCCTCCATCAGAGTGATGCCCGTGGCCTCCTTCAAGCCGTAGAATACGTCGGGATTGAGCGGCTCTCCGGCAATGGTGCAGTATTTCAGGCCGGACAGGTCGAATTTCGACAGGTCCTCCTTCATGAAGAAGCGATACATGGTGGGCGGGCAGCAAAGCGTGGTTATCCCGTTCTCTCCGATCAGCCGCAGTATGTCCGCGGGCACGAATTTATCGAAATCGTAGGTGAAAACGCAGCTCTCCATGGCCCACTGTCCGTAGAGCTTGCCCCACACGGCCTTGCCCCAGCCGGTATCGGCTATGGTGAAATGTATGCCGTCGGGATCGGGATTATGCCAGTGCTTGGCAGTGAAGATATGGCTCAGGGCGTATGTATGACTGTGCAGGACCATCTTGGGATTGCCGGCGGTGCCCGATGAGAAATACATCAGCATGGGCTCCGTCGCCTTTGTATCCACCCTTTCCATGGTATCCGGCATCGGATCGACACATTCGTCGTAATCCAGCCAGCCCTCGCGCTTTTTCCCCACGCAGACCTTGATCTGCAGCGACGGGCACTGGGGCTGCGCCTCGTCGAAGACGTCGGCCACCGGCTCGATGCACACCACCACCCTTGCGCCGCACGCATTGAGGCGGTATTCCGCGTCGTGCTTTTTCAGCATGTGCGTCGCGGGCACCAGCACGGCGCCGAGCTTGTGGCAGGCGGGAGCGAGGAACCAGAAGCGGTAATCCCTTTTGAGCACGGCCAGCACCATATCACCCTTTTTCACGCCTATGCTCCTGAGGAAATTTGCCGCCTGATTGGAACGGCGCATTATCTCGGCGAAGGTGAAAAGGTGCCTTTCACCGCGCTCGTTGAGCCACAGCATGGCGGGCCGGTCGGGATCGTTGAGGCCGATATCGTCCACTATGTCGTAGCCGAAATTGAAGTTGTCCGGATATTCCAGGCGAAAATCCGTAAGGAAGCCCGTTTCGTCATAGGTCTCGCGCACGTAGCGCAGGTTGATGTTTCTCATTTCTCTTTTTCCTCCTCGCCCCTTACGACTATCGCAAGGAATACGCAGTCTTTGCCGCCCGTTGCAAGTATGCCGTGGGGACGTCCGGAATCGTAATATACCGAGTCGCCCGCCTCAAGCACTTCGATATGATCTTCAAAGGCGAAATGCATCGTGCCTTCGAGGATATAGTCGAATTCCTGTCCCTCATGCGCGGACATCTCTATGTGCTTGTGCTGCTCCTCCTCATGATAGGGCGCGCGGACAAGGAAGGGCTCCGCCTTCTTTTTGCGGAAATCGGCGGCAAGATGCATGTAATCAAAGCCGTGATCGCGGCGCATCAGCAGGCCCTTGCCTCCCCTGACCACGTTATACCCGGTCAGATGCGGGCCTTCTCCCGTCATAAGCTCGATTATATCAACGCGGAATTTGTCGGCGCAGCGGTACAGGAACATAAACGAAAAGTCCTTTTTGCCCGTTTCGCATTCCAGATATTCCTCGGCGGTCGTCTCCAGGGCCTCGGCCATCTGCTCGGGAGTATAGCCGAGTATCTCCCTGATCTCCTTTATCCTGCGCGCCACCTCATTAAGCCTTGATTCCATCTTTTTATCCTCCTTTTTCAGAAAACAAAAAACCCATCCCGAATATCGGGACGGGTCATATGATCCGCGGTACCACCCAATTTCGCCGGTTTGCCGCCGGCGCACTCATCGGACTCCATCAAGCCCTGCGGCTGTAACGTGCCGTCACGCGGACGCTTACTCACCCTCACGGGATTTCAGGCCCGAACTCCGAAGTGATACTCCACCGGCGCTTTTACGGGCTCGCACCGACCGCCCGCTCTCTGAAAAAGCCTTCCGACAGACGCTCTTCATCAACGTAGATGCTCCGCATTGTAATAGCTCCGTTTTGTTTTGTCAAGTATTTTTTTAAATATTTTTTCATCGCCGCGGTACGATAACGATATCGGCCGATCACGCGTATAATTTATCAGGAGGAAGATCATGAACAAAACCTTAAACACGCGCCCCGGCGAAAGGGGACGCCGGGAAAAGCTGAGAAGCTTTCTCACGGTAAATCTCGGCCTTGTGATGATGATAGCCGGCGTGTACTTTTTCAAGATACCCAACGGCTTCGCCATAGGCGGAGTGAGCGGTCTCGCTCCGATCGTTTCCTCCCTGTTCCCCTCCGTTACGCCCGCCCTGTTCATCCTTGCCGTAAACATTCTTCTGCTGGTGTTGGGCGTACTGCTGCTGGGAAAAAGCATGGGCGCCAAAACGGTATACGGCACGGCGGTCTTTTCCCTCGGCATGAGCGCGCTGGAGCATTGGCTGCCCTACTCGAACACCGCCGTTTTCGCCGCCGGCGGTACGCTGACCGATCAGCCCATGCTCGAACTGGTCTTCGCCATTCTTTTATCGTCGATAGGCTCGGCAATGCTCTTCCGCGAGGGCGCCTCCTCGGGCGGCACGGACATAATCGCCCTGATACTGTGGAAATACAGCGGAGTATCTGTCGGCAAGGCGCTGCTGATATCCGACTGCGTCGTTACGCTGAGCGCCTTTTGGGTATTCGGCATCAAGATCGGCCTGTATTCCGCGGCGGGTCTGTTCGCGACCACTTTCCTTGTCGACTCCGTCATAGAAAACATCAACCTGTGCAAGCTGTTCATGGTCATTACCGAAAAGCCCGACGACGTCAGCCAGTACATGCTCAATTTTCTGCACCGCGGCGTGACCCGCTGCGAGGCCGAGGGCGCATTTACCCACAGGAAAAAGGCGCTGCTGCTCACGGTATGCAGCCGGCGCGAAAGCGCGCGCTTCAAAGCCCAGGTCAAAAAAACCGACCCCGACGCCTTCGTGATAGTGACCGATACCAGCGATATACTCGGCCTCGGCTTCCGCAGCATGTGACGCGCCCTTCCCTTTTCCCTTCGGCATGCGAAAACCTTGTTGACAAAAGTAAGCGATTATAGTATGATCGTATCGACGCAGGTAATACTCTGTTATCATTTTTTTGAATAAGGTAATAGAGAAACCATGTCACAAGTCCGGGGGGCCGTTATTCATCCGGCAACGATACGGCCTCGGTATATGGTGTGAAGAGAAGAAATTTTAATGATTTGAAAGGAAAGGAAGTCATGAAGAAAAAATCCGTATTGGCACTCATCCTCGCCGTGCTGGCAGTGTTTATGCTGCTGAGCGCCTGCGCGAAGAGCGAGACCGGCGCGCCTCAGGACGGCCAGACGCCCGACGCGGGCGAAAGCAAGATCGACCCCAATAAGGAAACCATCGTTTTCGGCGGCTCGAGATCCATATCCGGCGTCTACGCATTCTTCGAGCAGTCGGCCTACGGCCCCATCTATAAGATGTGGGTGGACGAGGTAAACGCCGACGGCGGCCTCTATGTTGAAGAGTACGGCAAGAAAATGCCCATTGAGCTGAAGGTATATGACGACACCTCCGATCTCAGCACCATGACCAGAATGCTCGAAAAGGCAATAGTCGAAGACAATGTCGACTTCATCCTGCCTCCCGTCAGCACCGCTTTCCTGTACGCCGCGGCTCCCATAGCCAACAAGTACGGCAAGGTCCTCATGGGCGCCGAGGGCGGCAGCGCCACCCTTAAAGAGTCCATCGCACAGTACCCCTACTTCTTCTCCAGCCTCAACTTCTCCGATACCCAGGTCCCCGCGCTCGTCGACATCCTTAAGGAAGAGGACATCAAATCGGCCTACATCGTATTTATCGAAGACCTGCACGGCACCGAGTATTCCGGCGCGGCCATCCCCGCGCTTGCCAATGCCGGCATCGACGTCAAGGGCGTCAAGAGCGTTCCCGCCGACATCCAGGATATGACCTCCATCATCAACGACGCCATCTCCACCGGCGCGGATGCATTCCTCTGCATGACCTACCCCGATCAGGGCTACCTTGCTCTGAACCAGTCCATTTCTATGAACTACAACCCGAAGATCTGGTTCATGGGCTCGGGCGGCGGCTTCTCCAGCATAGTCGATATATTCGGCAATGACGTCGTTGAAGGCATCATGAGCTGGGGCGCGTGGAACACCAAGAGCAGCGAAGCCTGCAAGGACTACTTCGACAGATTCTACGCCCGCTATAAGGACGATCCCAACGTCTCTTACGACTATTGGGGCCTTGTCCACTACTATGCCGGCCTGCAGTGCGTGCAGGAGGCCATCGAGAAGACCGGCACTCTTGACAACGCCAAGGTGCGCGACTATCTCGCCAACAACCACTTCACCACCGTTCTCGGCGATACCTGGTTTGAAAACAACATGATAGCGCCCGAATGCTTCATGGGCAACGTCGGTCAGTGGCAGAACGGCATATTCGAGGTCATTGACCGCAGCTCCAAAGCCACTTCCGATCCCATCGTGCCCAAGCCCGAGTGGCCCGCGGCATGATCCGCGCCGACCGTTGACCGAGATATGAAGGGCGGGATGTTTCGGGATACTGAATGTCCCGCAGCATCCCGTCCTCCGTATTTCCCGGGAAATCCCGCCGCGCCGGCTCCCGGCACCGGGCAAAGATCATTCAGCGCTTATACGCGCAATTCCGTATAGTAAAGGAGAGCGCGGACCGGATGCGGTCCTCGCGGGAGCAAATATGCTTACTACCCTGATAAACGTGCTTAGCAGCGGCCTGATAATGGGCGGCGTCTATGCGATCATCTCGATGGGTCTGAGCATGCAGTACGGCGTGGCGCGCATTCTGAACGTATCTCACGGAGAATTCATAATGCTCGGCGCATTTCTCTGCTTTACTCTGGTCAGATCCCATGTGCACCCCATTCTTTCCATGCTGCTTTGCGTACCGGTCATGTTCGTTATCGGCTTTGTCCTGCACAGGACGATATACAAAAAACTGTCCGACGTTTCCGGCAGCACCGCGGCGTTTGAAAGCAATTCCATGCTTGTTTCCTTCGGCCTGATGTTCGTTGTGCAGAACGTGGCCCTGCTCCTGTGGGGCTCGGAACAGAAGGGCTACACCTTCCTTATGAGATCGGTAAAGATCCTCGGCTCACCCATAGCCCTCAACCGTCTGCTGGTCTTGGTGTTCGCCGTGGCGATCAGCTTTGCATTCTACATCTTTCTGGAGCGTTCCCGCCTGGGCAAGGCCATACGCGCCGTATCCCAGGACCCCTCCGCCGCCCGGCTTCTCGGGGTCAGGCGGACCCGCGTGGCGGCGATATGCTTCGGCATCGGCGCCATACTCGCCGGATGCGCCGGCGCTCTGATCACGATGATAAACCAAATAAACACCTCCATGGGCATGAACTACACCATCATCGCCATAATCGTGGTCGTTCTCGGCGGTATGGGCAGCATACCCGGAAGCCTTCTCGGAGGATTTATCCTCGGCTTCATAGGCACGGTGGTCAATTACATCGACCCCAGTCTTTCGCTGGTCGCGTACTACCTCATCATCATAGTACTGCTGCTGGTGAAACCCAGCGGTCTTATGGGAGGTAAGTCATGAAGCTGATCAATGAATATAAGGCCAATCCGAAAAAACTCATACTGCCCGTGCTCGTCGCGGCGCTGCTCGTGCTGCTCGGCCTGAGTCCGAACTTCACCAAGCCCTACGCCACGATAATGCTCGGGACCATAATGATGTATATCATCCTCTCCCTCAGCTGGAACATGTTCTCCGGCGCCACCGGGTACGTGTCTTTGGCGACGGCGGCGTTTTTCGGCGTGGGCGTCTACGTATCGGCATTTTTCGGCAGCAGTCTTTCGCTGCCCCTGCTCATGCTGATGGGCGGTATATTTTCCTTTGTTATCGCCTTCCTCGTGGGCGCCGTCACCCTGCGCCTGAGGGGAGTGTACTTCACCATCTTCACTCTCGGCATAGTCAAGCTGCTGGAACAGCTGATGCTCTACCTTGAGATCACCTTCAACAAGACCCGCGGACGCTTCGTGGTGTCGTATACCTTCACGGAGGTCTTCTACTGGCTTTTCATACTGATGATACTCGTGATACTGCTCTCGGTATTCATCAAACGCACCCGCTTCGGTCTTGCGCTGAAATGCATCGCCGAAGGCGAGGACGCCGCGATGCACATAGGCATAGGCTCCACCATGGTCAAAATACTCGCCTTCGCGATAAGCTCGTTTGCCATGGGCGCGGCCGGCGCGGCAATGGCTACACGCTGGACCTATATCGACCCCTATATCGCCTTCAGCACCAATCTCAGCTTCCTGCCCGTGCTGATGGTCATCTTCGGCGGCGGGCGCCATGTTTTCGGACCGCTCATCGGCGCGGTCGTCTTTGCGTATATCCAGGAGCTGCTTATCACCGATTTTCCTTACGTGTACATGCTGGCCTTCGGCGTGATAATGATAGTCTCCATAATATTCATGCCCAACGGGATAGTCGGCGTGATAGAGAACATCGTCGGCCGCATCAAAAAAGCGAAAGGGGGCCGGAAAAATGCAGATCCTTAACGGGAGCGGCGTCAACAAGGCTTTCGGCGGACGCAAGGCCGTAGACAACGTTGATTTCCACGTGGACGAAAACGAGATACTCGGCCTTATCGGACCCAACGGAGCCGGAAAGACCACGCTTTTCAATCTCATCTCCGGCGCCATAAAGGCAGACAGCGGCACCATCACATACAAGGGCAGGGTCATAAGCGGCATGAAACCCTACCGGATCTGTCACATGGGCCTGGCGCGCACCTTTCAGAAAGCCAAGAATTTCCCGGATATGACAGTCAGGGAAAACGTGCTCATGGGCGCCGTATTCGGCAAAAAGGGCACCGACAACGCGGCCGCCGAGAGGAAGACCGACGAGATCCTTTCCTTCGTCGGCCTGGAGGATTTCAGGGACAAGTCTCCCGGCGACATCGCCCTGGCGCTCCAGAAACGCGTGGAGGTCGCCCGCGCCCTGGCTACCTCGCCCGACGTGCTTATGCTCGACGAGGTAATGGCCGGCCTTAACCCCACGGAAGTGGGCGAGGCCATGGAGCTGATCTCGAAAATACGCGGCAGCGGGGTAACGATAATCATGATAGAGCACGTCATGAAGGCCATTATGTCTCTTTGCGACAGGATAATCGTGCTTCACCACGGGCAGAAGATCGAAGAAGGCACGCCCGAACACATATCCAACAGCAAAACGGTCATAGACGTCTATCTGGGGGAATAAATCATGGCTATGCTTGAAATAAACGGTTTGAACTGCTTTTACGGCAATGTGCAGGTGCTGTGGGACGTGTCAATGAACATCGAGCAGGCCGAGATAGTGGCCCTGCTCGGCGCCAACGGCGCCGGCAAGACCACCCTGCTCAACTCCATCACCGGCCTGGTCGCGCCCCGCTCCGGCTCCATAATTTTCGAGGGCGCCGAGCTGATGGGCGCCGCCAGCCACACGCTGCTTGAAAAGGGCATATCCTATCTGCCGGAAAACGGCGGTCTGTTCCCCGATATGAGCGTACGCGAAAACCTCGAAATGGGCGCGTATCCCCGCTCCGTATGGAAGGACAGAAAGGCCAAGCTCGAAAAGGTATTTGAAATGTTCCCCAAGCTCAAAGAGAGAGAAAAGCAGATGGCCCGCACTCTCAGCGGCGGCGAAAGGCAGATGCTCGCCATGGGCCGCAGCATGATGACGGACGTAAAGCTGTGTCTTTTCGACGAGCTGTCCTACGGTCTGTCCCCTCTCATGGCAAAAGAAGCCTTCAAGATCGTGCAGAAAATGCGCGACAGCGGCATCACGGTAATGCTGGTCGAGCAGAACGTGAAGCAGTCCATGGAGATCGCCGACCGCGCTTACGTCATGGAAAACGGGCGCATCGTCCTCAGCGGCAAATGCAGCGAGCTGATGGAAGACGACTATATCAAGCGCGCATACCTCGGCCTGTGAGATTTTAAAGCACCTTTGCGTGCTCCTCCCTTTATAAAGACCCGGGACGCGGATGGGACGATCCGCGTCCCGAGTCTTATTATCTCCTTTCGGTTGCATTTGCCGAAGCCCTGTGATATCATTGCTTACATAAAATCTCAAATAATTTTGCAAAGGAGATAAGAGCATGATCACTTCAATGGAAACCGCGTATCCCCTCAAGGGCAAGACTGCCATCATCACCGGCGGCAACACCGGCATAGGCTTCGGCATAAGCACCGCTTTTGCGCAGCAGGGCGCGAATATCGCCATTTTCTGCCGCAACCAGCAGAGCGCCGAGGAGGACATCAAGGAGCTGAGTCAGTACGGCGGCGTATATAAGTTCTACCGTACCGATATAAGCGATTTTGACAACTGCAAGGCTTCCGTGGACGCCGTATGCGCCGACTTCGGCGGCATCGACATCCTTGTAAACAACGGCGGCGTGGCGGCCATGGGCGGCGTGCTCGATTACGGCGAGGACCTCAAGGACTGGTTCCACTGCATCGACGTCGACCTCAACGGCGCTTTCCGCATGTGCTATCTCGTAGGCAAAAAGATGCGCGACGCCGGCAAGGGCGGCAAGGTCGTGAACATCACCTCCAACTCCGGCAATATGTGCAATATCCCCAGCTTCACCCCCTACAACGTGGCCAAGGCCGGCCTCAACCGCCTGACCAAGTGCCTGGCATGGGAGTGGGCTCCCTATCACATCAACGTGAACGCCATCGCCCCGGGCTTCACTCACTCCAACTTCACCAAGGGCAATCCCCCCGAGCTTGAGAAGTTCATGTGCGAGAAGGTCCCCGTGGGCCGTTTCGGCGAGCCCATCGAGATAGGCGCTCTGGCAGTCTACCTTGCCAGCGAGTCCTCCGATATGGTCACCGGCTCCGTGGTCACCATCGACGGCGGCTACAACCTGGCAAGATAAGCCGAATACCGTATTTTCACACAGCCGCGGACATGCCGCGGCTGTGTGTTTTTTCCTCTGTATTATTCTCAAAAAAGGAGAAAATGCTGTTAAATATATATAGTAATCCGCCCTGTTTTATGATACAATGCGGTTAAGGTATACATTTGACGTAGTAGGAGGACGATCAATGGACAAACAAGAAAAAGCCGGCGGCATCAGAGTTACTTTCGAAGCCGCTCAGGCGCAGGCAGCGGCAGCGATCGACGCGGCTCCGTCGCTGCTGACTCAGTATCGCTGCCCTCTGTGCAGAAAGGTCTTTGCCTGTTACGATGATCTGAAGACTCATTACGCGATGGAGCATGCCGGTTCGATCCTGCCCATCACCATCAGTCTGAATGTGAACGACAAAGACAGCGAGATGCTCATTGAGCCCAACTGGACCCTTCTCCAGGCTCTTCAGTACAGGCTCGGGCTCACCGGTGCGAAGCACATGTGCGAGCGCGGAGCATGCGGTTCCTGCACGGTCATCATCGACGGACGGCCCATGCTTTCATGCCACCTTCTTGCCGTAGAGTGCGAAGGCAAGAAGATCACCACCGTCGAGGGCATAGCGGCCGACAAGAAGTGGAAGCCCCTGATAGACGCTTACTGCAAATGGGACGCCATGCAGTGCGGCTACTGCACCCCCGGTTTCCTTGTCACCGCGAAGGTGCTTCTCGACCGCAATCCCAACCCCACCGAGCAGGACATCAAGGAAGCTCTGGCGGGCAACATCTGCATCTGCGGCACCTATCCGCGTCATGCGCAGGCGATATTGGAGGCCGTTGAGGTCATGGCAAGACCCCCCGAGGAGCCCAAGCCCGCGCCCGGTCCCGGAGGCCCCGGCGGTTTCGGAGGTTTCGGCGGCTTCGGCGGTTTCGGTCAAGGAGGTAACTGAGAATGGCTGACATAGTTGGTATCAACGGACAAAGAGAAGAATTCCGGGTAGTCGGCAAGCCCAATCTCCCCGGCGTACTTTCCTATGCTCTTGCCACGGGCGTGGCGAAATTCGGCACCGACTACACGGCTCCGGATATGCTTTTTGCCAAATTCCTTCGCAGTCCCTATGCGCACGCGAAGATCCTTTCCATCGACGCGACCAAGGCCAAGGCCATTCCCGGCGTTGTCGACGTGATTCTGTGGGACGATCCCGACCTGATGAATTTGGGCGGCTCTCCCTTCGGCCCTCCCAAGTCCTATCTGGGCACCGTCGCCCATCAGGAAAAGCAGGAGGTTGGCGCGATAGTCGTCGCCGAGAGCGAAGAGCTCTGCGAAGAGGCTCTCAGGCAGCTTGACGTTCAGTGGGAGGTCCTTCCCCATGTCATAGATCTCCGCAAGGGCGCCGAACCCGATTATCCCGTCGTCCGCGGCCCCGAGGACGAGGGTCCCCCGGACATGTTCTCCATGCCCGACCCCAACGCCCCCGCGAAGCAGGGCAACGTCAGCTTCGTAAACAAAATAGAGGGCGATATCGAAGAAGGCTACAAGCAGGCCGATTACATAATCGAGTATGACACCAATCTGCCCGCTTTCGCGTCTCACATCCCCAATCCCCCGGCTTCCATAGCCTGGTGGGAGGACGATCCCTATCACGGCCCCGGTAAGAGCCTGCACATCGAGGGCGCCGTGCAGAGAAGAGAGAACGTAGGCCAGATGTACCATGTGCCCGCGGAAAAGACCATACAGGAAGGTCTGTTCCAGGGCGGCAAGTACTGCGACTGGGGCCTGCGCATGTCTCAGGAGATCACCCCGCTGCTCGCCAAACGCACCGGCAGACCGGTACGCTGCGCCAACACCCGTGAGGAGACCTTCGACTTTTTGATGAACGAGCGCTTCTGCCATCTGCGCGTCGGCTTCACCAAGGAAGGCCTCATCACCGTGATCGACGATAACTCCATCGCCGACAACGGCGTGCCCGGCAGCTCTGCCTTCGGCGTAGCGCAGGACCAGGGCTACGGCCCCTATTACACGCTGAAATGCCAGAATATCAGCCAGAAATACAAGGTAGTCGACTCCAACCGCGGCAAACTGTACACCAGCGGTCAGCACTGCCCCTTCAACTGGGATACTCTGACGATGGCGATAGCGATAATCGCCGAAAAGCTCGGCAAGGACCCCATCGACATAGCCAAGCTGAACCTGCACGGCCCCACCTCTCAGTCCGACACCGACGAGGTGCCCAGCTTTGAGGCCTGCATCGAGGCCGGCCGCAAGTACACGGATTGGAATTGGCATCCCGCCAGAGCCAAGAGACTGCCCGACGGCAGGCTGCACGGCGCGAGCTTCCGCTATCAGATGTGCCCGCGTCACGCTTTCTCCGGCTATGACTGCAAGCTGGAGCTTCGCGGCGGCAAGGTGCATATGCCCACTCAGGGTCCCTGCACCGGCATTTACGCCGTTGAGGCCAACGCCATGGTCGTTGCCGAAGAGCTCGGCCTGAACTACGAGGACGTGATCGTCGATTTCGATTACAGAGAGAAGTTCACCCCCGTGGGCGGCGGCTCCGACGGCACCACCGCTTCCTCCTGGGCCATGAAGGAATGCGCCAACATCCTCAAGCAGAAGATACTCGAGTCCGCCATCAAGGCGGCGGAGAATCCCCCCGCTCCCAGCATGTTCGGCGGTTTCGGCGGCTTCGGAAGACAGCAGGCTCCCAACCCCCTGAAGGGCATGAAGCCCGAGGATCTTGACATGGTCGGCGGCAACATCATAGTCAAGGCCGACCCGAGCAAGTCCATAGCTCTGGCCAGCGCCACTCAGGAAAACATCTTCGCCACCTACTCCGGCAGACCCCCCGCAGCTCTGTGGAGCACGGGCATGGGCAAAATGCTCGACACGATGAACACCGCTTACTGCGAGGTCGCCGTCGACGAGGAGACCGGCGAGGTCGAGATCCTTAAGCTCAGCGTCGTTGCCGACCCGGGCAAGGTCATGCGTCTTACCTCTCTTGAAAGCCAGATCGACCAGGTCATGTTCTTCAGCCAGGGCTGCCAGCTGCTGGAGGAGTACGTATTCGACGAGAGGACCGGCGTAAGGCTGAACGCCAACATGATAGATTATAAAAAGCCCACCATGCTCGACGTGCCCTCCGTGAACCGCAAGTTCCTCGAGACCCGCGCGGGCAACGCGGCGTACGGCGCCAACGGCATAAGCCATTCTCTGGCTAACACCCATCTCATCATCATTGCCATCTACAACGCTATCGGCGTTTGGGTCGATCCCCCGGCGACCCCCGATAAAGTACTGAAGGCACTGGGAAAGTGCTAAGGGAGGACAGGACATGAAGCCATTTAATCACGTAAACGCTAAATCGCTGGAAGAGGCGGCTGCCGTTCTCAAAGGCGGCAAAGCCAAGGCAATCGCGGGCGGCGCTGATCTTCTCGGCACTTTGAAGGACAATATCATCCCGGAATACCCCGACACTCTGGTAAACCTCAAGAGCATCCCCGGCCTTGAATACATCAAGGAAGAGGACGGCATGCTGAAGATAGGCGCTCTTACCAGGCTGGCCGACATCAGCAGGGACGAGACCGTCAAGGAAAAATGTCTTGCCCTTCATCAGGCTACCTCCGTGACCTGCACTCCCAACCTTCGCGAGCAGGCCACCATCGGCGGAAACATTGCCCAGCTGCCCCGCTGCTGGTATTTCCGCAAGTCCGAGGACCGTTTCGACTGCGCCCGCAAGGGCGGCGAGACCTGCTTCGCCATCCAGGGTCAGAACCGCTATCACTCCATTTTCGGCGGCATGAAGACCCACACCAGCACCTGCGCCAAGTCCTGCCCCGCCGGCACCGATATATCCGGTTACATGGACAAGATCCGCAAGGGCGATTGGGACGAGGCCGCGAAGATCATCATGAAGGTCAATCCCCTGCCCATGATAACCTCCCGCATCTGCCCGCATCCCTGCCAGGATGCCTGCAATCAGTGCCAGTACGGCGACTGCGTGAACATCCACGCGGTCGAGCGCAGCGTAGGCGACTATATCCTCGCCAACATCGGCAAATTCTACACCGCTCCCGATAAGGAGACCGGCAAGAAGGTAGCCATAATCGGCGCGGGCCCGGGCGGCCTGACCGCGGCTTACTTCCTGCGCAAGGCCGGCCACAGCGTGACCGTTTTCGAGCGCATGGAAAAGGCCGGCGGCGTGATGCGCTACGGCGTGCCTCACTACCGTCTGCCCAAGCACTATGTCGACGATGTGGTAAACGCCATTGCCGGCATGGGCGTGGAGATCCGCACCGGCGTGACCATAGGCAAGGATATCTCCATGGACGAGATAGACAAGCAGTATGACGGCGTATACTTCGGCACCGGCGCGTGGAAGCAGCCTCTGCTCGGCATAGGCGGCGAAGACCTCGCTCTGTTCGGCCTGAACTTCCTGGTGGACGTCAACACCTACCTGCAGAAGACCATCGGCAACGACGTGCTGGTCTGCGGCGGCGGCAACGTGGCCATGGACGTGGCCCTGACGGCCAAGCGTCTCGGCGCAAA
>JAGDDB010000294.1 GCA_017958265.1 Oscillospiraceae bacterium
ATTTCGATGAGGCGATAAGCCCGGCCGGCAGAGCGCTTCGTAAAGGATCCAACGGGATCGTTAAACGGATTCGGTTTTTTTAAATCGCAATCTTTCTTCAAACAATAAAAGTTAGGGATTTGAACGGGCACGGAAATGAATATTATTCATTTTATTCCTTTTTCGCTGCCGCCGGAGGGGCTTGAAAGGGGGCTTTACGGGAAAACCGAAAATCGCCGAAAAAAAGACGAAGATGAAAAAACGGCCTTTTATCGCGGGAGTATGGTAACAATGCCCGAAAAAACAGGATGAACGCGACTTAAATTTGAAAACAAAAAAACTTGCTAAAAATTGGAATAAGGTGTATAATAACAAGCAAACCGGTGGTAAGCGTATGAGTTGGGAAGAAAGGACGGTATTCAATGTTCAGCGTCGGCGACAAGATAGCTCACCCTCTCCACGGCGCGGGAGTTATCAACAGCATCGAAGAAAAAAAGATAGACGGCACTACAAGGCTGTACTATGAGTTCAAGCAGCCGGCCGGAGGGATGCTGATGATGATACCCGTCGATAACTGCGAGAAGATAGGGGTCAGGCCGATAATAAGCTGCGAGGAAGCCGACAGGCTCATTGACAGCATGAACAGGATCGAGGTCCAGATGAACACCAACTGGAACAGGCGGTACCGCGAAAACATGACGAAGATCAAGAGCGGCGATCTGCTCGAGGTCGCGACGGTCATAAAGGGTCTCATGGCGAGAGACAGCGAAAAGGGCCTTTCCACGGGCGAGCGGAAAATGCTCAGAAGCGCCAAGCAGATACTTATATCCGAGCTTGTGATGTCCAAAAAGTCAGACTATGACACCGTAGAGAAAAAGATAAACGCCGCGCTGGCATAAACATATTGAAATCAGACAGGCTGTCCCGTATAATTACAACGGGGCAGCCTTAATGTTTTATCAGCCCGAATTCGGAGGACGGTATGAGCTTGCTGAAAAAAAGAAAAAAGGCGGCGGCTGTCATCGTGGCTGCCGGGAGCTCGAGCCGCATGGGCGGCCTGGACAAGCTTACGGCGGAACTGTGCGGCGAGAGCGTGATAAGCAGGACCGTTGAAGCTTTTGACCGGGCGGAGGAGATATCGGAGATAATACTCGTTGCGAGAGAGGACCGTCTGGAGGAAATGGCCCGGTATGCCGCGCGGTTTGACAAGCTGAAAAAGGTCGTGCGCGGCGGCAGGACGCGGACGGAGTCGGCCCTGGCCGGAGTGACGGAGGCGTCTCGGCGCTGCGGCATCATCCTTATCCACGACGGCGCCCGCCCGCTGGTTTCCGAAAGGCTGATAAGAGAAAGCGTCGAGGCCGCGTCGGAATACGGCGCCGCGCTGCCGGCAGTGCCGGTGAAGGACACTATCAAGAGCGTGTCGGAAGGCTTTGTGACAAAAACATGCGACAGGAGCGTTTTGTACGGGGCGCAGACCCCGCAGGCGTTCAAAGCGGAGCTTATAAAGGCCGCGCTGACCGACGCCGTTAAAAACGGCGTTGAGCTCACGGACGACTGCGCGGCTGTCGAAAGGCTGGGCATGAGACCATTTGTGATAAAAGGCGATCACGGCAATATCAAGATAACCACGCCCGAGGATCTTGCGGTCGCGGAGGCGATATTGAGGGGGAGGACCACGGCGTGAGGATAGGACACGGATATGACGTACACAGGCTCACGCAGGGGCGGCCTTTGATACTGTGCGGGACGGAAATACCTTACGAAAAGGGCCTTTTGGGACATTCCGACGCCGACGTTGCGCTGCACGCGCTCATGGACGCCATGCTCGGCGCCGCCGCCATGGGCGACATCGGCGTGCATTTTCCCGACAGTGACGAGCGATACCGCGGCATAAGCAGCCTCAGCCTGCTGGAAAAGGTCAGGGATCTTATCGCCGGGAAAGGGTATGCGCTTGTCAACGCGGACATTACGATCATTGCTCAGCGCCCGAAGCTCGCGCCGTATATACAAGGCATGAGAAGCAATATAGCGCGGGTGCTGCGGACGAATGAAGACGCGGTCAGCGTAAAGGCAACTACGGAAGAGGGCCTGGGTTTCACGGGCTCGGGAGAGGGGATGGCGGCGCACGCCGTCGTACTGATAGACGACCATGAATGTAAATAAAGCCGAATTCATAAGATCCGCCGCCGGGGCGAAGGATTTCATACGCGACGGCAGATCGCAGATAGTATTCGCCGGACGCTCCAACGTGGGCAAATCATCGGTGATAAACAGACTGCTCAACAGAAAAAACTTCGCCCGCGTAGGCGCGTCGCCGGGAAAGACGACGCATATAAACTATTTCCTCGTGGACGGAACGTATTTCGTCGACCTGCCGGGTTACGGATATGCCAAGGTGTCTCAGGCGGAAAAGGAACGCTGGGGAAAACTGATGGAGGCGTATTTTGCCGAGGAGGGACTCATAAGCATGGGCGTGCTCATCGTGGACGCCCGGCATAAGCCGACCGCCGACGACGTTATGATGCGCGGCTGGTTCAAAAACGCGCTCTGCCCCCTGGTGGTGGCAGCCAACAAGACCGACAAGGTCAAAAAAAGCGAACTGAGCGCAAACCTTGAGCTGATACGGGAAACGCTCCTGCTTGAAGACGGAGACGTGCTGCTGCCCTTCTCCGCGGAAAAGGGAGACGGACGCGGAGAACTGCTGGGACTGATCGAGAGAATAAATGGCTGATTTTTCGGATATAATCAGAGGCATGAACTGGGGATATCTCCTTGAAATTGCCTATAATATAATACCCGCGCTGCTGTCCATCGTAGTGCACGAGACATGCCACGGGCTCGCGGCCCTTGCCATGGGTGACCGTACCGCGAAAAGGCAGGGAAGACTGTCGCTCAATCCGCTGCGGCATATAGACCCCTTCGGTCTGCTAATGCTCGTGGTGTTCAAAATAGGCTGGGCAAAACCGGTAAGCGTAGACATGAGGAATTTCAGAGACCCGAAGCGCGGCATGGCCGTGACCGCGCTTGCCGGACCGGCGTCCAACTTCGTTTTGGCGGCGCTGTCGATGTTTGCGTACGGCCTGCTTGCCGTCCCGCTTTACGGAGGGGAGATCGGCACGGCCGTTTTGAAGATGCTCGGTCTGAGCGCCTATATAAACATATCGCTGGGCTTATTCAACCTTATACCTTTCCCGCCGCTGGACGGCTCCAAGGTGCTCTTCGCGCTGCTGCCCGGCAGGACGTATATGAAGCTGATGCGTTATGAGAGATACGGTATGATCATGCTCGTGGCGATCGTTTTCGGCCTGTCACGCATCGGGATCAGTCCGGTGGGCGCGGCGGCGGAATTCGTTTTCGATAAATTTACCGTTCTGGCCCGACTGGGCGCCGGGCTGACGGGCTGAGAGGAGGCGGCAGGATTTGACGGACCCCGTATTCCACCTTGACGGAATAGTCAAGACCAGGGAGAGCATGGAGGATTTCGACGGGCCTCTCAGCCTCATTCTTCAGCTGCTTGCGCGGAACAAGGTTGAAATAAAGGATATTAAGATATCCGAGATACTTGACCAGTATCTTGATTACCTTTCCGAGATGGAAAGAATGGATCTTGAGATAGCAAGCGAATTCGTCGCAATGGCGTCCTACCTTATGTATATCAAGGCCAAGACCCTCCTGCAGGGGACCGAGGAGGTCGAAGAGCTGGATACGCTCATAAACTCCCTCGAGGAGCAAAAGCGCAAACAGCAGCTGGAGCATATAAAAGAGGCGGCGATATGGCTCTTCGGAGAAAGCGCAAAAGGCGAGGGCCTGTTCGTAAGACAGCAGCAGCCGCTTCCCGACAGGACAGAGTATGAATACTCACACAAGCCCGAGGAGCTGGTAAACGCCCTGCTCGAGCTCGTGGGCAGAGAACGGGAAAAAACGGTAACGCCCGCGTTCATGGCGGCCATGCCCCAGAGGCTGGCGTATCCGGTAAGCGTAAAGACCGACGAGATACTCATGCTGCTCAGGGACGAGGGCGGAAAAAACCTCCGGGACATACTGCGTCTCAGTAAGGACAGGTCCGAGCTCGCTGCGTCGCTGATGGCGATACTCGAGCTTTACCGGAACGAACAGATCGACATAGAAGACGCCGACGGCGCAATGATAATCAGGCTTGCTTCGGAAAGCGGAGATAAA
>JAGDDB010000295.1 GCA_017958265.1 Oscillospiraceae bacterium
TCCTCCGCTCCGGGAACGACCTGTACCGACGATCTTTCCCCCGACCAGCGCCATGCTTCTTCCTGCCCGTGCCAGTCCGAGAGCAGATATGCGGAGCTGTTGCCGCCCGCGGCGCAGTCGATCCTCCGCGTATATTCCGGCTTTGTGAAGCGTATCTCGGACACAGCTATGCCCAGCACGCGGTCGTCGTCTTCGCTGCCGTAGTATTCC
Source organism: Oscillospiraceae bacterium (assembly GCA_017958265.1). Taxonomy (GTDB): domain Bacteria; phylum Bacillota; class Clostridia; order Oscillospirales; family Oscillospiraceae; genus UBA1246. The sequence continues at coordinate 211 of JAGDDB010000295.1, forward strand.
TTTGACGACGTCGCCCCCTCCGTTATGAAGGTGATCATATCCGCGCCGCTTTCTCTGCGGTACTCCTTCGGCAGCGGCAGCGATACAAAGTTCCCGTCCCCTTCTTCGTGGTGCGGAAGAACGCCTATACGTTTGCCGTTAAGATATACGCTTGTGTCTTCGGCGCCGGGGTGCGTCCAATAGCGGACGGACATATGCGCGTCCACCGTGCCGAGAAGGACCTGCAGCGACGCCTTTTTTTCTGTCCATCGCCACGCATCCTCCTGCCCGTGCCAACCCGACCGCACATTTTCGGACGAGTCGCCGTATCTCGTAAGATCGATCCTGTCGGTATTTACGGCTTTTTTGAAAAAGATCTCCGCAAACGCTATCGAAATATCCTCTTTTAAGGAAGGATAATACCGTTCTTCGGGGTACTCAAAGTCAAGCATAAGCAGTTCATAATCAAAGCACTGTTCGGGAATAAGAAAATCGGCATACGGCATATCATTTGAAACCTTACCGTCAAACAGCACCGTATCCTTTGCCTTAACGACAAAACGCTGCCCGCCGTCGGGCATATTGTCACACAACTCAATGCGGCAGAACAGAGCCTGCGCGTTTTCTTCAAAATCGAAACACGCCCTGCCGCTGTTTCCCAGCGCCCGGCTGCAGCTCCTCTCGCGTCCGTTTTTATCGGTATACTTTTCCGAAACGGCGGATATCCCGCTGACAAAGTGAGCTATCGCCTCGCCGCTTCCGAATGCGACGGCTTCTCCCGTCTTTGCGGCGTAAGGCGTTTTTTCAACGACGCCTTCACGGGTGTGGATCTTCCCCGATAAGCGGTAGTTCTCGGGTCCGCTGCCGTCCGGAAGGATATAATACTCGGTCATATCCGGAAGATAGTCCTCCCGGAGCGTTTCGCCGCCGAGCGGGTACAAAAAGTACCGTCTTTCCCCGCCGTCGTTTTCGCCTGCCCCGAACAGGCTCTTCCCATAGCGTTCTTCATATTCAGGTGCGTCTGTGACCGCGGCAAATATGTTCTTGTGGGACACCGGCGCATGGCTGATCACGGGCGCGTCCCGCTTTCCGAAGTCCTTCGCCAGCATGACGGGATTTGATTTGACCTCTTCGGACCCGTGGCCGCCGGTTATTACGATCATGGTCCTGTCGTAGATCCCGAGTTCCTTTAACCGCCCGAAAAATTCCTCCAGAACGCTCAGATATCCCTCGGCCCGCGTCATCGCCGCGGAGCCGTGTCCGTTTTCTTCCGCTTCCGCCGCGTCGGCGCCGGTAAGGACTGTTTCAAGATGGACGACATGATAGACCGGCTGCTTTTCATCCGCAGTGAGGCCGCCGGATACGAGCATATCCCGGCAGTCCTTTATATCCGACGAATAGCGCGGGTACTGTCCCTCTTCCGTTGTCTTTGCGTCATCGAACAGCTCCCTGCCGCTCCATACATACTCCTTCAGCGCATCCGGGAAAAAACGCATGGCAGTCAGCTGTACAAGGTCTTTTTCAAGCGCGGCGGCGGATGAAGTCCCGATCTCCGCAAAGATGAGATTGTCGATCATATCTCCGGCGCCGTCCGATACGGCTTCCGTATCCTGCGTATATATGCCGATACGGTATCCTTCGCTTTTCAGATCTGCGTAATAATCCGCCGCCTCTTCCCATGCCAGGTCGATATATTCGGGATACGGCTCCGCGTTTTCGTAATACCGGCCTGTCAGTATGAACGGCAGCGCTCCTTTTGCGTCCGGGTACTCTCCCGTCATGTTATCGAAAACCGTAAAGCCGTCAAACTTCTCCATGCGCCGGGGGTCTTCATCCATGATCTTAAGGAAAGAAGCCTGATCGAAACCGTCCGCCACCAAAACGACGATATTTTGTTCCCCGGACAGAGAATACAGGTTTTTCGACGAAAGATACGGCGAGCTGTCGGTTTTTTCGCCGAAGTCGGTTTTGACATAAAGCCCGACGAGCATTATAAACTGCGCAAGCATCACGCACGCCGACACTGCGGCGACGACCGTACCGAAATGCTTTTTGAGTATTTTCCCGAGAATAAAAGAAGCGATGATCGCGCAGAGCCATATGTCGGTATTCGTAATTACCCTGTCGATATATTGCTTGCGCGTAAATATGCTCCCCGTCAAAACTCCGTATCTGTCCGGAATAATACAGCCCTGTACGAACAGCATGATCCCGACCGCGAAAAGGAACCCGATATAAACACGAAACAGCTTCCGGCTTTTGAACAGGAGCATGCCCAGCCCGAACAGCAGCGCGGCCGCGATCAAACACATCGCGGCCGTGGGCACAAAGATATCACGCAGCGAAAACCACAGCTTCGTGATATGCGACATATACATCCGAAGCGGTCCGAAAAAGAAAAAAACGGACGACGTCAGCAGCGACGACATCAGCAGCGGCAGCCATCCGGTTCTTTTTTGAAAGAGTTCTTTCATTCCGTAAGGTCCTCCGTCGGATCCGTGTTTTGCGATAACGCCGGCAGGAACGCGCCGATGATCCCGGCGCGGCTTCTCCGGACATTTACGGCATTTTTTCAGGTCAGCATTGCGCCGCAGGCGCGCTCAAAGCGGGCGAGCGCCTTATCCGCCTCGTCCGCGGTCGGCATATGGGCAAACAGGTAAAGCTTCAGCTTCGGCTCGGTCCCCGACGGGCGTATTACGGCTTTCCCGCTTTCTCCCAGGTCGAACTCCAGAACATCCGACTTCGGCAGCCCGCCCCGGCCGAGCATGTAATCTTTCACGTAAGAAACGGGCTCTCCGGCGATATCTTCGGGAGGGCTGCAGCGCAGGCGGCCCATGATCTCCTTCATCCGCTCCATTCCGTCCGCTCCGCCGAAAGAAAAGCTGAGCAGCTTGCTGCGGTAGTGTCCGTACTCGGCATACAGCGCGTCCACAGCCTGCCCGAGAGTCATGCCCTTTCCCTTATAATACCGCGCGGCCTGGCAGATCAGCATAGACGCGTTGACCGCGTCCTTGTCTCTGGCATGGGTGCCGGAAAGATAGCCGTAGCTCTCCTCGAAGCCGAATATGAACCGCTCCTTTTCTCCGCTGCGCTCCAAAAAGCCGATCTGCTCGCCGATGAATTTGAAGCCCGTCAGAGTGCGGCGCAGTTCCACGCCGTATTTGGCGGCGACCGCGTCGGCCATATCCGCGGAAACGACGGTCGTGATCGCCACGGGCCGCTCGGGCATCGTCCCCGCGCCGGTCCTCATCCGGCATATATAGTCAAACAGCAGTACGCCCATCTCGTTTCCTGAGATCAGGCGGTAAGCGCCGTTATCCTCCACCGCGGTCCCCACGCGGTCACAGTCCGGGTCCGTAGCGAGCAGGAGATCCGGCCTGCATTGACCGCAGCTCTTCAGTCCCTCCGCAAGCGCCTCGCGCTCTTCCGGGTTCGGATACGGACAAGTGGGAAATCTGCCGTCGGGCATTTCCTGTGACGGGACGAGCGTCACGTCGTCCACGCCGATGCTTTTGAGGATGCGCAGCACGCACTCCCGTCCCGCGCCGTTGAGCGGCGTATAGACCACGCGCAGCGCCGCAGGCTCGCCCCGCTCCGGCATTTTCTGCTCCGTTACCCGCGCGATATATCTGTCGAATACCGCTTCTTCCACCGTATGCAGCAGGCCGGCTTTTTCCGCCTCGTCCGCTTTCATCCTTGCCGGTCCCGTCAGCACGTCGACCGAATCGATCTCTTTCTGTATCGCGGCGGCCGCGTCCACGGTGATCTGGCAGCCGTCCGGGCCATAGACCTTATATCCGTTGTATTCGGCAGGGTTATGGCTCGCCGTAACGCAGATGCCCGCGCCGCAGTCCAGCTCGCGCACGGCAAAGCTCAGCAGCGGCGTCGGCGCAAGGCGCGGGAAGAGCCGGGCTTCGATACCGTTTGCCGCCAGCACCTCCGCCGCGGTCTCGGCAAACAGGCGGCTGTTGATCCTGCTGTCGTACGCGATCACTGCTTTTTGGTTGAGCTGCGCGTGTTTTTTCAGATATCCGCAAAGCCCCTGCGTCGCCTGAGCTACGGTATATACGTTCATGCGGTTGGTGCCCGCTCCCAGAACGCCTCGAAGGCCTCCCGTCCCGAAAGCCAGCGAACGGCAGAAGCGGTCTTTGATCGCTGCCGGGTCGTCCGCGATCGCGGTCAGCTCCTCATGCAGCTCCGGCAGATCTTTCGTTTTTTCCGTCCAGCGCAGGTATTCATCCCGAATATCCATATATTCCTTCCCTCTCAGGCTTTTGCCAAAAAAGCGCCGAGACGCTCCGCTATTCCCTTCGCGTCCAAGCCCAGCGCGGCGTCCTTATCCGCCTTTTTGCCGTAAGTTCTCAGGACCTCCAAAGGTATCTCCGCGCCGCCCAATCTGACCGGCTCTCCGTCCAGGGCGGCGGCAATATCCGCGAAAAGGCTCCCCGCATAGAGCGGCGCAGACACAAACACCGCTCCTCCCGTATACTCCCTCCGCAGCGTTTCCGCATCGAACGGCGCGAGCGTCGTATAGTAAAGCACGGTAACGTCCGCCTCGGCGCACGCCTCCAGCGTAGCGTCCAGCTGTTCGGCGACCGCGATAACGGTGGCGCGGCTCCCGCGCTTCAGCACCGCCGCCCTGCCGAATTCCACATCGACCTGCGTTTGATTGCAGTGATCGGTCATACGGAAATAGGACGGTCTGCCGTCAAAGCGGCATGCTTTGAAAAGCGCGTCGAACTGTGCCGGCGTTCCCGGCGTCAGGATCTCCATCCCGGGAAGGAGACGCAGCGTTGCCACGTCCTCCGGACAGTAATGAGAATAACCGAGCGCGGAAAAATCATACGCCGCGCCCGTGGTTATGAAATTGCCGCCGATGTTTTGATATACGAAGTCCAGCTTCAGCTGCTCCAGCGAGCGCTGCACGATGAAGGGAGATATCCCGTACACGATCGGCGTGATCCCCGTCAGCGACAGCCCCGCGGCTACTCCGATGGTCCCCGGCTCAAATATGCCTATATTCTTCACGCGCTGCGGATATTTCTTAAGCAGCTCACGCATCGGAAAGGCCCCGATATCGATAAGCAGCAGCGCAGTATCCGCGTATTCCTCTATCGTTTCGCGTACGGCCGCCTGCATCGCTTTTCTCATGACAGTCCCTCTTAAATCAGATTTCTGCGTTTGGCCTGCTCCCATGCGGTGATCCCTATCAGAAGCCGGAAGCGGTTGTCGCCGATCATTTCCTCAAACTCACTCAGCGGTATGACACGCGTGCGGATAAACTCCGTTTCCTCCGGTTCCGCGGTACCGGCCGCCGCGCAGTCGGCAAAAAAAACGCTGCACATGGCGCAGGAATATCCCTGGTTCGTATAATACTTTCCGAGAAACTTCATCTCCCCGGCAGTATACCCGGTTTCCTCCCTGAGCTCTCGGCGCGCGGCCGCCTCCGGAGACTCTCCGCTGTCGATCCCTCCGCAGGGAAGCTCAAGCTCCCACGAATTCAGGGTGTGACGGTATTGCTCGATAGCTATCACGTTTCCGCGAAACACCGGCAGAACGCATACGCTGTCGCGGAAATCCACATAGGTGAACGGATGCTCCGTTCCGTTTATCTCTATCGTGTCTTTTACGACACGGATACGCCCGATACGGTGCTGTTCGCTGCGTATCACGCGGTAAGGTCTTTCCGTATCACTCATACGCATCCACTTCCTCAAGCAGCGCCGTCAGTTCCTCGTCCGTAGGAGCCCTGTGGAACCATGAGCGGTCCTCTACCAAGGTCCTGCAGCCATATCCGCGCACTGTCTTTGCGATCACCGCCCGCGGCCCGGCGGAGCCGACGCGGCTTATCGCCGCGTAAAGCGCGTCCTCGTCATGTCCGTTGACCGTCTCCGCCTCAAAGCCGAAAGCGGAGAGTTTTTCCTCCAGGTCTCCCATGCGGAGCATTTCATTTATCGAGCCGTTGTCGTCCACGATCAGAGTGAGCCGCTGCAGCGCTTCGCTGCCGGCAAACAGCGCCGTTTCCCACATCGTGCCCTCATTCATTTCCCCGTCCCCCGCAAGGACGAACACCCTGCCCGGGCGTCCCGCGATGCGGTTGCCCAGCGCCATTCCCGCGGCCATGGGAAAGCCGTGGCCCAGGCTGCCGGCAGAGATCTCTACGAAAGGCAGCTTTGTGCGGTCGGCCTGCATGCTTATACGCGAGTCATATCCGCACGCCGTCCAAAGCTCCTCCTCGGGGATAAATCCTTTTTCCGCCAGGATCGCCAGCAGTCCCATCGTGGACTGTCCCTTGCTCAGCACGAAGCGATCCCTGTCCGCGGGCGCTTCGGGAGAAAAGCGGAGGATACGGTCATACAGCACGCGCAGTATCTCAACGGAGGAAAAAACGCTCTGAAGGTTCGCGTCCCGTCCCGCATGCGCCATACGAAGTATCGTTTTTCTCAGCGCCCTTGCCCGCTCAGTCATTCGTGCCTTCCTCCGCGACGTGCTTTATCGCCTCTTCCGCCGCGCTTTTGGACAGCGTGTAGCGGACCTCTTCGGGTATCATATCCAGCGCACGGTCGAGCTCGTTCAGCCCGGTCACGCCGTGCGTCATCATATACCATCCGTAAACGGAGTTCATTTCTTTGCTCGCGGTCAGCAGATAAGGGAAGGAATAGCCCCAGTAATACTGCTTGAAGATACTCTCCATACGGCGGCCGAACACGCGCATGAGTTCTTTTTCGTCGTACCGTCCGCCCAGCTTCTTATTGGCATATTCGAGCAGGAGCTCCATCGGCACGTTGCCCGCGCCGCGCCCCATGCCGTAGATGCTGCCGTCTACGAAAAGCGTTCGCCCGTCGCCGTTTTCCAAAAATGCGATCACGTTGGAAAACGCCATCTGTATATTGTTGTGCGCATGGAAGCCGAACATGATATCCCGGTCCAAGTGCCGCAGCACGAAGCGTTCCATGCGTATCACATCGTCGCGGTACATCGTGCTGAAGCTGTCGACCATATAAAACGCATACGGCTGCGTCCGGTTCACGGTCCCGATATGCTCGGCAAGTTCGTCTTCCGTATACATGAAGGTCGCCATCGCCTGCAGAAAGACTATATAGCCCTTCTGCTTCAGCA
>JAGDDB010000030.1 GCA_017958265.1 Oscillospiraceae bacterium
GGGAATGCTGCCGATGTGCTACCCGTCAGATCACTACGACGGCGTCTTCATCCCGAGCTGGGCGATGTGGTACGTGCTCGAACTGCGCGAATACTTTAGCAGAAGCGGAGACCGCGCGCTCGTTGACCGTGCGAAACCCCGCGTGCTCGGGCTGGTCCGATACTTCGACGACTTCCTCAATGCAGACGGGCTGCTCGAAAAACTGCAGGCATGGGTATTCGTTGAATGGTCCAGGGCCAACCATTTGGTGCAGGACGTCAATGTCCCGACCAACGCGCTGTACGCCGCCATGCTGGACGCGATCACGGAACTCTACGGGCTCTCGGAATACGCAGAGCGGGCGGATCGAATCCGCCGGTATATCCGTTCCCATGCCCGCGTGGAGAAGTTTTACTGTGACAACGCACTCCGGGAAAACGGGACTCTGCGTCTCTCGGGCGAATGCACGGAAGTTTGTCAATACTATATGTTTTATTTCGGCGTTGCGTCCCCGGAAAGTGATCCGGAACTGTGGCGCATCCTGCGGGATGAGTTCGGTCCGGACCGGCAGAAGAACGGCCTGTATCCGGAGATATATCCGGCCAACGCATTTATCGGAAATTATCTCCGGCTCGATTATCTGGCCCGACGGGGGCTAATGGATCAGGTCCTCCGGGAAATGCGGGGATATTTCCTCTATATGTCGGAAACCACGGGGACGCTGTGGGAGCATGTCTCGCCGGAGGCGAGCTGCAATCACGGGTTCGCCTCTCATGCGGCGGTGTGGCTGCTGCAGGCAAGGGGAGAACGGTAAAAAGGCAAAAAGAAAGGGGGGACGTCCGTCCCCCCTGTCTTCTATTTCTGCAGTTCTTCGATCAACTTCGGCAGCATTGCCTCAAATTTGACGCCGTACCAGTGGTTCGGATCGTCCTTGGTGAGCGCGATGCAGGAAAGCGTATAATCCGCGGCGATCCGAGCGGACTCCTCCAGGCCCTTTCCGCTGGTCCACGCCCCGACAAAGGCGGCGGAGTAGACGTCTCCGGTGCCGTGGAATCCGCTTTCGAACCGATGATGCGCATAGTAACTGTCGCCCGCTTCGGAGCGAACGGCGACGCCGGTCTGCGCGGGGTCGTAGCCGATTCCGGTGATGACGACGGACTTTGCGCCGAGCCCCTGCAGTGCGTCCATCATTCCGGTCACTTCCTCCGGCGTATAATCTTCGCGGTAGGAACGGCCGGTCAGGAAGCAGGCCTCCGTCCAGTTGGGGAGGATCACGTCCGCATAGGGGCAGAGCCGCGCCATTTCAAGCGCGAACGCATCGTCGAAGCCGGTATAGAGCCGGCCGTTGTCGGCCATGGCCGGATCTACGACGATCTTTCCGCCCGGCGCGAGAAGCGAGCGGAAAATATCGATAACATAGTCGATCTGCTTTTTGCTGCCGAGGTAACCGGTATAAATGCAATCGAACCGAATGCCCTCGTTGATCCAGTGAGCGGCGATCTTCGGCATTTCCTCCGTAAGATCGCAGAAAGTGAAGTTGCGAAAACCGCCCGTGTGCGTGGACAGCACGGCGGAGGGCATGATGCAGGCCTCCTGGCCGCAGGCCGAGAGAATGGGCAGAGCGACCGTCAGACTGCACTGGCCCAGACAGGATATATCCTGGATCGTCAGAATGCGTTTGTACGTCATGAGAACCTCCTTGAAAAAGCAATGCTTGACAAAACGGATGCTACACAGTATACTCCTTTTTGGTATTATGTAAATAACCAATTTTGACAAAAAGGATATGACCAGATATGGAGCCGCAATATCTCAAAATCTATAAAAAACTGAGAACGCGGATCGTGGAGGGCGATTATCGCTACGGCGACCGTCTGCCCTCCAAGCGCGTGCTCGCTGAGGAGCACCGCGTCAGTGTGATCACCGCGCAGCACGCGTATGAATTGCTCTGCGAAGAGGGGTACGTGCAGGCGAGGCAGAGAAGCGGCTTTTTTGTGAGTTACTCAGAAGCTTCAATTTCAAGGTACTTGGTAAGAACTGCAGCTTGAAAACGATAGTCAGACAATCGTTTATTATCGTGCTTCAAATGCTCGTTCACCAAATTATTAATTCGCCGGTCACGCTCTTTCGCATTTTTTTTGCGTTCAAAAGCGGCCAAAACCGCCATTGAAA
>JAGDDB010000031.1 GCA_017958265.1 Oscillospiraceae bacterium
CCGGCCGCCAGGCGCTGCTTGAGCCAGGGCGTCTTTGCCTTGAGCTGCTCGTCGCTCAGCGCGCGGTATTCGTCCTCCAGCGCTTCTATTCTGTCTACGATCGGCTTGATTTTTTTCAGCTCGCGCTCGCTGTGCGTGCCGAACATTTTCGTAACTATACTCATTTCTCGCTCCGTAACGCAGTGTGCGTATCATTATCGTTTATATGCCCGAAGGCGGAGCGGCGCTTCCCCGGCGGAAGGCCGTATAAAATGATGATATCATATTTTCAATGACAAATAAAGAGGAAAACGCGGCCCTGCCCGCGCTGCCGGAGCCGCGCCGTCTTTTTTCCCGCGTTATTTGACTTTTATACGCGCTTGTGGTAAAAATATACCCATCCATCATCCATTATTATCTACCGGAGGCCTGTCTCAATGAGTAAGGGAAAATTTTACATCACCACACCGATCTACTACCCGTCCAGCAACCTGCATATAGGCCATACCTACTGCACCGTCGCCACCGACGTCATGGCGCGCTACAAGCGCATGCAGGGCTATGAAGTGATGTTCCTTACGGGCACGGACGAGCACGGCCTGAAGATAGAGGAAAAGGCGAAGCAGGCGGGCGTAACGCCTCAGGCGTTCGTCGATGAGGTCGTCGCGGGCATAAAAGAGCTGTGGAAGCTCATGAACATCAGCTATGACCGTTTTCTGCGCACCACGGACGATTATCACGTTTCCTCGATACAGAAAATATTCAAGGCGATGTATGAAAAGGGCGATATTTACAAGGGCTCTTACAAGGGTCTGTACTGCACGCCCTGCGAGTCGTTCTGGACGGAAAGCCAGCTTGTCGACGGCAAGTGTCCCGACTGCGGCAGAGAGGTCAGGTACGCCGAGGAGGAGGCTTATTTCTTCCGCGCCTCAAAATACGCTTCCCGCGTACGCGAGCTGCTCAAGTCCGGCGATTTTCTCGAACCCGCCTCGCGCGTGAACGAGATGATAAACAATTTTATCGACTGCGAGGGCGGCCTGCAGGACCTGTGCGTATCCCGCACCACCTTCAAATGGGGCGTACCCGTGGATTTCGATCCCGGTCATGTGGTTTATGTGTGGCTCGACGCGCTTTTCAACTATACCACCGCCCTCGGCTTTCTCAACGACCGCTATGACGACTATGATAAATTCTGGCCCGCCGACGTGCATTTCGTGGGCAAGGAGATAGTTCGTTTCCATTCCATTTACTGGCCTGCGTTCCTCATGAGCATGGATATGCCCCTGCCCAAAAAGGTCTACGGCCACGGCTGGCTTCTGCTCGACGGCGGCAAGATGTCCAAATCCAAGGGCAACGTTGTCGATCCCGTCGTGCTTGCCAAGCGCTACGGAGTGGACGCCCTGCGCTACTTCCTGCTGAGGGAATTTCCCTTCGGCTCGGACGGCAGCTTCTCCAACGAGGCCCTCATCACCCGCATCAACTCCGACCTTGCCAACGATCTGGGCAATCTCGTTTCCCGCACCACGGCGATGACGGAGAAGTATTTCGACGGTCTTGTGCCCTCCGAGCGTGAAAGCGGCCCCGAGGACGAAGAGCTTACGGCCATGGCCCGCGCTCTCAGAGACCGTTTTGAGGAGCAGATGGAGAAATACGCCTTCCAGCAGGCTCTTCAGGAGATCTTCAAGGTCATCTCCCGCGCCAACAAGTATATAGACGAAACCGCTCCCTGGGCTCTCGCCAAGGATGAAAGCAAGCGTGCGAGGCTGGGCGGAGTGCTGTATGACCTGCTTGAAACGATACGCGTCTGCGTTTGCCTGCTCGAGCCCTTCATGCCCGACAGCTGCGCTCTTTTCCGCGCCCAGTTGGGCGGAGAAGGCTTCTCATGGGACGCCGCCGCGGTATGGGGCCTGCTCGGAGCCGGCGTCCGCGTCAGGAAGGGCGAAAACGTCTTCCCGCGCATCGACGTGAAAAAAGAGCTTGCCGAGCTTGAAAGCGCCTCCGCCCCCGCCAAGGACGAAAAGGCCGGCGAGGAAAAGACCGGTCTTATCACCATCGACGAATTCAGGCGCGTCGATCTGCGCGTCGCGCTGGTGGAGTCCTGCGAGGCTGTCGCGGGCTCCGACAAGCTGCTCTGCCTCCGGCTTGATCTGGGCGGTGAAAAGCGGCAGGTCGTTTCCGGCATTGCGAGCTGGTACAGGCCCGAAGAGCTTATCGGCAAAAAGCTGCTCATGGTATACAACCTCGCCCCCGCCAAGATAAGGGGCGTGGAAAGCAGCGGCATGATCCTCGCCGCCGAGGCCGACGGCCGCGCGAAGGTGATCTTTGCCGGCGACGATATCCCGGCGGGGAGCAGGCTTTCCTGATTTTTCATAAAATACAGACAACGCGCGGGGAGACGTTTTTCGTCTCCCCGCGCC
>JAGDDB010000296.1 GCA_017958265.1 Oscillospiraceae bacterium
ACTGCTTGCCCGCCTCGGTCGGCGCATAAAAATAAGTCAGGGCGCAAAAAAGGGTAAAATAGAGATAGAATATTACGGCAACGAGGATCTCGACAGGGTGATCGCCGCCCTGGACGCTCTTGCCGTCGATAATGGATGAGAGCCGAAATGATAGACATCAAGCTTATCAGGGATGATCCCGAGGGCATCAAGCAGCGCTATATCGACAAAGGCGCGGATTTTTCAAAGGAAATAGACCGCATTCTGGAGCTGGACGTTTCCCGAAGAGAACTGATCTTCAAGACGGAGACCCTTAAAGCCGAGCAGAACAAGGTGTCCAAGCAGGTGCCGCAGATGAAAAAGGCCGGCGAGGATACCGCGCCCGTTTTTGCCCGCATGAAGGAGCTGTCCGACAGCATAAAGGAGATCGACGCCCGCATAAAGGATATCGACGGCGAATACAGAGAGCTCATGTTCGGCCTGTATAACCTTCCCGACCCGGATCTCAAGCCCGGCGGCAAGGAAAACAACGAGCCCCTGCGCTACTTCGGCGAGCCCAAGGTCTTTGATTTCGAGCCGAAAAACCATGTGGACCTCTGCACCGATCTCGGCCTCATTGATTATGCGCGCGGCGTTAAGCTGTCGGGGAACGGCTTTTGGGTATACCGCGGCATGGGCGCGAGGCTGGAATGGGCCCTGCTGAACTATTTTATCGATACTCACCTGGCCGACGGCTATGAGCTGGTGCTGGTGCCGCATATGTTGGGCTATGAATGCGGCCTGACGGCGGGACAGTTCCCCAAGTTCAAAAACGACGTATATTGGCTGGAAAACGCCGAGGACATGCGCCGCCATTTCATGCTGCCCACGGCGGAAACGGCGCTGGTCAGCCTGCATCGCGACGAAATACTCTCCGAGGACGAGCTCCCGAGGAAATATATATCCTATACCCCCTGCTTCCGCCGCGAGGCCGGCAGCTACCGTGCCGACGAAAGAGGCATGGTGCGCGGGCATCAGTTCAACAAGGTCGAAATGGTGCAGTACACTCTGCCCGAGCGCTCCGACGAGGCCTTTGAAGAGCTGGTCGGCAAGGCCGAGGCTCTCGTAAAGGGCCTGGGCTTCCATTTCCGCACGGTCAAGCTGGCCGCGGGCGACTGCTCCGCCTCAATGGCCCGCACCTACGATATAGAAATACACATCCCCTCCATGAACGGCTACAAAGAGGTTTCTTCCGTTTCCAACGCCCGCGATTATCAGGCGCGCCGCGGCTCCATCCGTTTCCGCCGCGAGGCCACCGGCAAGACCGAATTCGTCCACACCCTCAACGGCTCGGGCCTGGCCACTTCGCGCATCATGCCCGCCATCGTCGAGCAGAACCAGCTGAGCGACGGCAGCATTGTGGTCCCGGAGGTGCTCAGAAAGTACCTCGGCAACATAGAAGTTATCAGGAAGAACGAAAAGTAAAGAAAGGAATGATCGAAAAATGAAGAAGTTTTTCGGAGAATTCAAGGCCTTCATAATGCGCGGCAACGTGCTGGATATGGCGGTCGGCGTTATCATCGCCACGGCGTTCGGCAAGATAACCACCTCTCTGGTCAACGACGTTCTCATGCCCGTGATCGGATACATCTTCGGCGGAGCCAACGCGACCGACGCGCTGAACATAACCCTCAAGGCCGCCGAGCTCGACGCCGAGGGCAATATCGTAACTCCCGCCTCCGTTCTCGGCTTCGGAACTCTCCTCAGCGCCGTTATCGACTTTATCATCGTCGCGTTCATCATCTTCTGCATAGTCAAGGCCTTCAACAAGGCCCGCACCGTCGCGGAGCGCAAAAAGAAGGAAGAAGAACAGCCCGAAGAAGAGGCCGCGCCGCCCGAGCCCACCAAGGAAGAGCTGCTGCTCACCGAGATCCGCGATCTGCTCAGCCAAAAGTGAGTCCTTCTTAAAGCGGAATTATCACCGGTCTCCCCTTTTGCCCCCGATCTCACTGTCAGAAATCTTTATTTCCCGGAATTTCACGGATACGGAGGCTCCGCCCTCCGTATCCGGCCGGGCTTAAATGCGCCCGGCGGACGGCAGCCCGCTGCCGAAAAGCGGGGATGCGCCCTCTCCCCCGAGGGTCTATGATAATTACGATCCTGCGGAAAACCGGAAACGGTTTTTCGACATGCCTTACAAATGAGCAAATTCGATGAACTGATCCTGTCCGAGGCCTCGGCTCTCGGCCTGTCCGTTTCCGACCCGGCCCTGGCCGCTTTCGGAAAATACTGCGATCTGCTGCTGGAAGCCAACAGCAGAATAAATCTTACCGCCGTAAAGGAGCCCGACGAGATAGCCGTGCGGCATTTTGCCGACAGTCTCGCCCTTCTCGCCTGCTGCGACCTGACTTCGAGCCGGGTTATAGACATAGGCAGCGGCGCGGGCTTTCCCGGTCTCCCCATCCGCATCTGCGCTCCGTCCATGGAGCTGACCATGCTTGACAGCCTCGCAAAACGCGTGGATTTTCTCGCGCGGGTGTGCAGGGAGCTTGATATACCGGCCGAATGCGTCCACGCAAGGGCCGAGGAGGCGGCGCGTCTTCCCTCCCGGCGCGACAGCTACGACGCCGCCGTCAGCCGCGCGGTAGCCCGGCTCGGCGAGCTGTGCGAGCTGTGCATGCCGTTTGTGAAGCCCGGCGGGGTCTTCCTTGCAATGAAGGCCGCCGACGCCGACGCGGAGCTCGCCGAGGCGGAAAACGCCGTCAGGCTGCTCGGCGGAAAGACGGAACGGGTGTTTTATTACACGGTGGGCGGAATTAAGCGCAGTATAATAATCATCAGAAAAATCTCGGCAACTCCGGCGGCTTATCCCCGCCGTTATGCAAAAATACAAAAAGAACCTCTTTAATTCTTATTTTTCAAAAGGGTGTGCATCATGAAAGTCCAATTCACAGAAACCGTACTCAGAGACGCCAATCAGTCGCTCATCGCAACGCGCATGCCGTTCTCGGTCTTCGAGCCCGTGCTCGATCAGCTCAACAAGGCCGGGTACTATTCCCTGGAGTGCTGGGGCGGCGCTACCTTTGATTCCTGCCTTCGCTACCTTAACGAGGATCCCTGGGAAAGACTGCGCAGGATCAAGGAAAAATGCCCCGATACCAAGCTGCAGATGCTGCTTCGCGGACAAAACCTGCTGGGCTACAAGCATTATCCCGATGATGTGGTCAGAATGTTCGTGCGGCGCAGTGTCGCAAACGGCATAGACATAATACGTATCTTCGACGCCCTCAACGATCTGCGCAATCTTAAGGTCGCCGTCGAGGAAACGCTGAAATGCGGAGCCATTGCCTCCGGCGCCATTTCATATACGACCAGCCCGGTCCACACGCTTAAGAAATATGTGGAGATCTGCTCGGAAATGAAGACCATGGGCTTTGAGACCATATGCATCAAGGACATGGCCGGCGTAATGAGCCCCAGCGAGTGCTACGATCTTGTCAGCGCGATCAAGGACGCCGTGGATATCCCCGTAGTGGTCCATACCCACTGCACCACGGGCCTTGCCTATATGACGCTGCTCAAGGCCGTGGAGGCCGGCGCCGACGTTATCGACACCGCGCTTTCCAGCTTCTCCGGCGGCACTTCTCAGCCCGCCACGGAGACCCTCGCCTACGCCCTGCGCCAGCTGGGCCACACCGTGGAGCTCAACGACGCGGCCGTAAAGAGCTGCAACGATCATTTCAAGAAATATCAGGGCGAATGTCTCTCCTCCGGCCTGCTCAATCCCGTTTCCATGCGCACCGATACCGACGCGCTCAATTACAAGATCCCCGGCGGCATGCTCTCCAATCTCATTGCTCAGCTCAAGCAGGCCAACGCTCTTGACAGGCTCAACGAGGTGCTCGAGGAGACCCCGCGCGTGCGCGAGGACATGGGCTATCCCCCGCTGGTCACTCCGATGAGCCAGATGGTGGGCGTACAGGCCGTTTCCAATGTGCTGCAGGGCCGCTACAAGAACATAAGCAAGGAGATCAAGGCCTATATCCGCGGCGAATACGGCAAGGCTCCCGGCGAGATAGACCCCGCTCTGGTAAAGCAGGTGCTCGGAGACGAGCAGCCCATAAGCGGCCGCTTCGCCGATACCCTCGCGCCGCAGTTCGAGCAGACCAAAAAAGAGCTGGGCGCAAGAGCGCGAAACGACGAGGACGTGCTTTCCTACATCGCATTCCCCTCCGTCGCGGAGAAATTCTTCGACGAGCGCGAGGCGCGCGAACGCAATACGGCAAACTACCGCATCGAGCGGATCTGACGGAGGAAGAAAAATGAGCGCGAAGATCATTCCCGGGGAAATGCGTCCCCTGTCCCCCGGCCGCAAGCCGGCCGATTATTCCGCAGGCGAGGTAGCCCGTTACGATGTGGACGACCGGACGGCGGTCATGCTCATGGCGATAGTCGCCGACGAAACCCGGATCCCGGTCAACGAGCTGCGCTTTATATCCATTAAAGAGGTAAAAAACAATGAACTATATGATAACCCTCCACGACCAGACCTACGAGGTAGAAGTCGAGCGCGGCGTCGCTCAGATAGTGGATGAATACGCCTACTCGGCGCCTGTCCCCGCCGCAGCTCCCGCGCCCA
>JAGDDB010000297.1 GCA_017958265.1 Oscillospiraceae bacterium
GATGGGGGAGACCCCGCGCCTCCGAGTCCTGGCCGTGGGCGCAAAAACCGGGGGATCGAAAGGCTTCCTTCGATCCCCCGGCGATATATCGCTGTTTCAGCTTGTTCAGTCGGATTGCAGGGCGTCGTAGCCCTCCTCGCCCGTGCGGACCTTCACGACGTTTTCAACATCGTAAACAAATATCTTGCCGTCGCCGATGTGTCCGGTGTAGAGCGCCTTTTTGGCTGTTTCTATGACGTCCCGCACGGGTATGGCGCTGACGACGATATCCACCTGTACTTTCGGCCTGAGGTCCGTTTCCACCGCGACGCCGCGGTAAAATTCCGTATGGCCCTTCTGCATGCCGTAGCCCATTACATGAGATACGGTCATGCCGGTGATGCCGAGCTTTGACATGGCGTCCTTGAGAGCGTAAAGCTTCTCTTCCTTGAATACGATCTCGACCTTGGTGAATTTATGACCGTCAAAGCTTGCCTCGCGCTTTACGGGAACGGCCTCCGCCACGGGCGTAGTCCCGGTGACGGCGGTGATCTGCTCTCCCGTGCCGAACTCCGCGTATTTATCCACCGCGGGCATGAAATCGGCATACGCGCTGGGCAGGCCGTGCTCGCTCAGGTCAAGTCCCGCGAGCTCGTCCGCGGGCTCGGCCCGCAGGAAATCGATCTTCTTCAGCAGCTTGAAGAAAAGGAACATGGTGACCGCCGCCCAGGCCGCGACGGAGGCAAAGCCGATAAGCTGAGAGCCGAGCAGGGTGAAGCTTCCCGTATAGAAAAGACCGCTCAGCCCCGCCGGGGCGTCGGGATTGGCAAAGAGACCGACGGCGACGGTGCCCCAGATACCGTTGGCGCAGTGCACTCCGACGGCTCCGACGGGATCGTCGATGTGCAGCTTCAGATCGAGCACCTCCACGACCAAAACGACGAGCACGCCCGCCACGATGCCCACCGCGCCTGCGCCGAGAGCGTCAAAGGCGTCGCAGCCTGCCGTCACGGCCACCAGTCCCGCAAGGGAGGCGTTGAGGCACATGGACACGTCCGGTTTGCCGTTTTTGATCCAGGTATAGATCAGCGTGGTGCAGGTGGCCACGGAAGGAGCGATGGTCGTGGTCAGGAAGATGGCGGACAGCTCCGAGGCCGACGTCGCCGCAGCCCCGTTGAAGCCGTACCAGCCCAGCCACAGGATGAACACGCCCAAAGCGCCCAGGGGGATGGAGTGGCCGGGTATGGCGTTGATCTTGACGACCTTGCCGTTTTTGTCCCTTACGTACTTGCCGATGCGCGGTCCGAGGACGGAAGCGCCGATAAGCGCCGCGATGCCGCCCACCATATGTATGGCGCAGGAGCCGGCGTAATCGTGAAAGCCCAGCCCGCTCAGCCAGCCGCCGCCCCAGATCCAATGGGCCTCGATGGGATAAATGACAAGGCTGATGACCGCGGAATATACGCAGTAGGCCGAAAACTTGGTCCGCTCCGCCATGGAGCCGGAAACGATCGTAGCCGTCGTGGCGCAGAAAACAAGGTTGAAAACAAAATAGCTGGCGTCGGTATAGCCCTCTTTCGGGGAGCTTATGAATTCTTTGAAGTGGGTGAACAGATCAAGATTGGGCTTCCCGATCAGTCCGAAAAAAGCGTCCTCGCCCATCATCAGCGTGTAGCCGAGAAGGGAAAACACCACGGTGCCGATGCAGAAATCCATCAGGTTTTTCATGATGATGTTGCCGGCGTTTTTCGACCGGGTAAAGCCGGTCTCCACCATTGCAAAGCCGGCCTGCATCCAAAACACCAGCGCCGCGCCTATCAAAAACCAAAATTCAACAGTCATAATGTGAAGCCTCCCTCCGAAGGTTTATTTAACGCTGAACAAAATGTCGCCGTAGGTGGGGAACGGCCAATAGCTTTTTGCCGTAAGCAGTTCCGCCCTGTCGCAGGGGATGCGCAGCTCGCTCATGGCGGGCAGAACGTTATCCCGGATAAGAGCCGATTCGGCTACGATGTCTTCCGCGCCCTGAAGAGCCAATACGGCGGCCTCCAGATCGTCGGTTTTTTCCGTAATGCTGTCCGTCAGCGCGGAAAGCTCTATCACGAGCTCTTTTTCATAGCTGCAGGCAAGCTCCGGGAAAAGGGCCTTCTTATCGGCGGCCTGCCTGGCCAGATCGGAAGTGAAGCGCGTTATCGCGGGAGCGATGCGCTTATGTACCATATTGATCATGGTGTTGGCCTCTATCACGACGGTGCGGCAGTAGTTTTCAAGCATGATGTCGCGCCTGGAGCGCAGCTCATCCGGCGTGAATACGCCCAGCGACGTGAGCATTTTTGCGTTCTTTTCGTCGAGCAGATGGGGCATGCAGTCGGCCGTGGTGCGGTAGTTGAGAAGTCCGCGCTCCTCCGTGGCCTCCGCGATCCACTTATCGTCATAGCCGTTGCCGTTGAAAATGATGCGCTTGTGATCCTTGATGGTCTTTTTGATCATATCGTGCAGCGCTCTCTCGAAATCCTTCGCCTTTTCGAGCCGGTCCGCGTAGATGCGCAGGCTTTCGGCGACCGCGCTGTTGAGCATGATGTTGGCGCAGGCAATGCTGTTGGATGAGCCGAGCATGCGGAACTCGAACTTGTTGCCCGTGAACGCAAAGGGCGAGGTCCGGTTGCGGTCCGTCGTGTCGCGGTTGAATTTCGGCAGCACGTCCACGCCGAGCTTCATCTGCGTCTTTTCCGCTCCCTGATAAGGCGTGTCGGTCTCGATGGCCTGAAGGACCGCGTTCAGCTCGTCGCCCAGGAAAATGGAGATGACGGCGGGAGGAGCTTCGTTGGCTCCGAGACGGTGATCGTTGCCCGCGGTGGCAACGGCGATGCGGA
>JAGDDB010000032.1 GCA_017958265.1 Oscillospiraceae bacterium
CGGGTGGCGCCTCCAAAAATCCTGCGCGATAGCGCGGGATTTTTCCTTATTCACTATTCACTATTTTCTTTCCCCTTTGTCACTTCCTGCACAGGATTTTTGGAAGTAAGAAGTAATAGTGAATAGTGAATAAGTTGAAGTTGGAAGGTCAAAAGGGGAAAAGAAAAATGACAGAAAGTCCGTTGAAGCTCAAATCAAAAGAACTTGCGCTTGAAGTGATTAAGGTATGCAGGGAATTAAGAGCTTCAAAGTGTGAGAGCGCACTGATCAATCAGTTTTTGCGTTCCGGTACGTCCGTCGGCGCAAACGTGCGAGAGGCACAGTACGCGCACGGAACGGCGGACTTCATCGCTAAACTGCAGATCGCTCTCAAAGAATGCTCGGAAACCGAATATTGGATAGAGCTTCTTATCGAAAGCGGGTATTATTCCGACCGAGCCATTCTTGAAAAATGCGTAGAAGTAAAAAAGATACTCATTTCCTCGATCAATACCGCGAAGTCCAAGAATCAATTCTGACCTTATGACACAAAAATCAAGCAGTCCTTCGGACTGCGTGTTTTTTTCAAGCCGACAAAGCAAAAGAAATAATAAACACTTTTTGCAGACGGAGATGTAAACATGGATAAAACACTTTTCATATCCGATCTTGACGGGACACTTCTTGACAAAAACAAGCGCATACCGGACAGAGTGATACGGGCATTGGAGCGCTTTGTGAAGGCGGGAGGATCATTCACCGTCGCCACCGGACGCACGGAGGATACCTGCCGCTTTGCGACGGAAATACTGCCCGTAAATGCTCCGATGATACTGTATAACGGGGCGTGCATCATGGAGCGGGACAGCGGAAAAGTGCTGTATGACCGTACTTTGGACGCCGGGGCCTTTCGGCCGCTGGCGGAAGAGCTCATGGAGCGTTTTCCCGAGCTGTGCCTGCAGATATTCGCTTACGGCCCGCTCATACTCGTCAACGACAAGGGAACGGAGGATCCGTATATCACCGGAGAAAACCAGCCGTTTCGCCGCATGGGGATAAGGGAAACACCGGATCGCTGGCTGAAAATGATGCTGTCCGCGCCGCCGGAAAGACTGAGGGAGATAAAGGCATTTATCGACTCGGTAAAGGAGGGATATCCTCCGTATACCGGATTTTTCTCCGCGGATCACTATTATGAGCTGCTTCCGGAGAACTGCGGCAAGGGCGAGGCGGCGCGGTGGCTGGCCGGATATATGGGCCTGCCCATGGAGCGCGTCGCCGCGATGGGCGATCACGAAAACGACGTCGGGCTTCTCAGAGCGGCGGGCATATCCTTCGCGCCGTCCAACGCGCACGAAAGCGCGAAGGCGGCGGCGGGCCGCGTACTGCGGAAAAGCTGTGACGAGGGGGCGGCAGAGCAGGCGGCGGAGCTCCTGACAAACGCTGAATGAAGCGCGGAGATGACCCGTCTGCGCCGGAAAGAGGGCTCTCGGACCCCTGCCGGGTATAATAATAATTCATAACAACGAAGCAGCCGGAAAAACTTGAAATGATCACTTGCCTGTGCTACTATACAACGATCAATTGTGGAATTACGGAGCACGGGTCGGGTTGCCCGTTCTCTGTTTCGGACGGTTGGAGTTATGCAGAATTATCGGACATACGGCAACAATAACATAAAGAGATCCCGCGGATCCGCTTTGCGCGCGATCCCGCGTCTGCGTATGCTCGCGGCGGTCACAATAGCCGTTGCAGCCGCAGGCGTGCTGCTGGCGGTGTCCCTCGCGTGGCTCGGAACGAACCGCGACCTGGATTCGAATAATATGGCAATGGATATGAACACGGGCATGTTTGAGCTCGGCGTTCCGTCGGCAAACCTGCTCAAGGATCCGGAGGTAGCAAGCGAGCAGTGGATCCCGGCGACGGAGAGCGCTGACGGCGTTATCACCCCGTCCATGCTCGAACTGTTCTTTCCGGACGGCTCAGGCTACGGAAGGCAGGAAAGCGATATCATCACCGGCAGAGAAAAGACCGGCGTGATATGCGTGCTGGAGGCCGAAGGAGAGGAAAGATCCCTTCGTCCCGGATCGGTGGGGACGATGAGCTTTATTATCTATCCGGAAGAGGATGACCTGCTTTTCGGCGCGGAGATGTCGCTGTCGGCGCTGGGTAAAAGGCTGGTGAACGGCAGCGTGGTGTACGAGCGGCTCGATGATACGATAGATCCGTCCGACGCGCGCGCGCCGGCGCTGCAGCATTTGAAGGGGCATATCCTCTTTTTCGCGCAGCGGAACGATCCCGCGGAGCCCGGGGGCGAGTATTCGTACGGTGGCTGGATAATGCCCGGCAGCACCTTCTATATCACGGGCGCCGAAGGAACGAACGCGGCAGGCTACGCCGTGACCCTTTATTGGGAATGGCCGGTCACGAACAAACGCCTGCGGGAGCTGCTCGGCACAGAAGAGACAGAGGGCGAGAGGATAAACAACTATTACTACCGCGATCCCTCTTCCGGCGTCACCGAGATAAACGCAACGGGATACAACAGCGCCGATACGGAGATCGGCAAGCATATAAGCCATATTGCGGCCGAACTTGACGTCGCCCTCAGCGATGCGATCCCCGAGGGGGCGGTGACCGTTACGGCCGAGGCAGTAAACAACGGGTAAGGGAACGCCATGACGCAGACGAGCGAAAAAAGGAATACGATCATACGCCGCTTGTGCCTGGCAGTTCTGATACTGGCATGCGTGACAGCGGCGTCGGCGGCGGCGCGGGCCTGGCTGGTCTACGATCGCAAGGTGGCGGCGGTCGCCGAGATCGACGCGCCCATGTCCCTGTGGATAAGGGCGGGCAACGCCGAAGACGCAATGTATCTGGACATGTCCAACATCAACGTGGCCGGAACGCAGAAGTACAAGGATTTTGTTTTCGCGATAGCGGGCGAATACGTATCCGCGTTCAAGCTCCAGCTTGCATACACCACGAACAATCAGTTCCACTACGATGTATACCGGGCGGAGGTCTCGTCGGAGAGTGATTATGACGTGGAATACTACTCCAAGCGCAGCGACGAATACCACTATTATAAAATAGGCGATCCTGTCAGCATGGTCACGCGCAACGGTCTCAACGGCAGC
>JAGDDB010000298.1 GCA_017958265.1 Oscillospiraceae bacterium
CCGGCACTATCACGCGGCAGGTGCGTCCGTCGTCCACCATCGAGGTGCTGTATACCTCGGCGGGAGACAGCGCGGCGGCCACGAACTGCTCTATATCCTCGCTCCAGTTGATTATATCTATCTTCTCGCCGTTCAGCTCATCCACAACGGCGGCGACACGCGTACCCTTGGGACCTATGCAGGCGCCTATGGGATCCACGTTCGGGTCGTTGGAGGAAACGGCTATCTTTGTGCGTACGCCGGCGTCTCTGGCGATGCTTTTTATCTCAACGATGCCGTCGTAAATTTCCGGTACTTCAAGCTCGAAAAGACGCTTCACCAGCCCGGGATGAGTCCTGGATACGACCACCTGCGGGCCTCTTGACGACCTGCGGACCTCAATGACGTATACCTTCAGTCTGCTGCCTTCGTTTATTACCTCGCTGCGGACCCGCTCGCCGGGCATGAGCACTGCCTCGGTCATTTCGGAGCTGCTTGACAGCTTGATGTACGCGTTGCCGGACATGGTGTCTACCCTCGTGACAACGCCGGTGAGCACCTCATGTTCCTTTGAGGTGAATTCGTCGTATACCATGCCGCGCTCGGCCTCGCGTATGCCCTGAATGATGACCTGCTTGGCAGCCTGGGCCGCTATGCGGCCGAATTTCCTCGTTTCGAGGTCAAACTTCAGCACGTCGCCTATCTCCGCCTTGCGGGAAACGGCCCTTGCCTGCTCCAGCGTGAGCTGGAGAGCGGGGTTTTCGACCTCTTCCACAACGGTTTTGGCAATATATATCCGAACGTTCTTTTTCTTTTCGTCTATCTCGACGTTAATGCCGTCGGCCTCGGCGGGATTGTTCTTCCTGACCGCGGCGAGGAGAGCCTGATTGATCTTTTCCAGCATGTATGACTTGGGTATGCCCTTGTCGCGCTCTATCTCGTCCAGCGCGAGGAAGAATTCACTGCTCATGTTAACGGTGCTCATTATATGCTATCTCCTTCAGAACGTGATGCGCAGGCGCACCTGCGCGGTCTCGCTTTTCGTAAAAACCCGGCCTCCGTCCAGCTCGACGTCGCCGTCGCGGTAGGCGGTAAGAATGCCGACATGCTCCTTGCGTCCGTCCTTGGCGCTGTAAAGCTTAACGGCGACATTGCTGCCGATAAACCGCTCAAAATCCGACGGCCGCTTCAGCTCGCGCTCGGCGCCTGCGGAGCAGACCTCGAAAATATAGGACTGCTGTATCAGGTCCGCTTCATCAAGCAGCGCGTCAAGCTCGCGGCTGACGGCCTCGCACTGATCGATGGATACGGAGCCCTCGGCATTGTCGATATATACTCTGAGATAACGCTCGCCCGCCTCGGTGACAAACTCGGTGTCCCACAGGAAACAGCCGTGTTTTTCGGCGACGGGGGCGGCCATCTCGGCCACGGCCTGCGGAATTTTCATCGCATTACCCTCCGCTTCGGGTCAAGAAAAAGAGTGGGCAGAACCCACTCCAAACACTGACCTTCCTCTTAACAGGACCTATTGTAGCATACCCTCCGTGCATTTGCAACCTTTTTTTGCATACCGGCGATACCGCGCAATCCGAGTCTCGCGGAGAACGGCTCGCCCCGACCGGGAGCCGCCGATTTGAGCAGGGCCGGGGCGGCGCCGTCCCTGACGGACGAAAGGCGCGGGAAGGATGCCCTTCCCGCGCGCAGAGAGACGGTAAAGATGTCTTATCAGCCGTTTTTGAAGGTGGAGCGTTCGAGCATGGCGGAAACCTGCTCGCGGCTGAGCTCGCGGCCGTAGAACAGAGAATAGAACTCCGTGACCTTTTCGTATATGTCATAGTCGTAGATCTCGGGATAGAGCAGATTGCCCAGCCACCATATGCCGAGTATGCGGTTTACCGACGGCGGGTTGGACATCCAGTTGTAAGGAAGAGAGGGTGTCTCATAATATCTGCCCTCTTTTATTGCCTCAAGCTCCTGCCAGGTCTTGTCTCCGCTGACGGCGTCATAGGCGCCCTCGGCGTTGAAGATGATGCAGTCGGGCGCAAAAACGTAAAGCTGTTCCATGCTTATCGTGTTGCCGCCGCTTTTGGCGCTGAGCTCATTCTCGGGAACGACGACTGCGTTCTCGGCGCCGATGAGCTCTATCACGTCGGCCTGCATGGAGCCGCGGGCGTTGCAGTTGAGGCCGGACTCGCCTACGGCGTACATGACGGATATCCTGTCCTCCGGAGCTATGAGCTCGCGCTTTTCGGCGGCGTATGCGACGGTAGCTTCTATGTATGAGGCTATCTTCTCGGCCTTTTCCGGGCAGCCGAGCAGATCGCCAAGACTGCGGTAGGCGTCGGCGGCGCTGTCAAGATCGGCCTGTATGAATACGGTGGGGATGCCGGTCTGTTCCTGCACCGAGTCCATATCCTCTCCCGCGCTCTTTTTCTTTTCGCCCAGATCGATTATTATCTGGGGGTCGGCGGAAATAAGGCTTTCCATATTGAGATTGGACTTGCCGCCGTAGAACTGTCCGAATACCGGCAGCTTGTCTATCCCGTCGGGAAGATATTCCAACTGAGCCGCGTCGGGCATGTTGGACAGTCCGACCAGAAGCTCGGGCGCGAGAGTGAGCAGCATAAGCTGAGCGACGGAGCCGCTCGGCGCGACTCTCTCTATTTTAACGGGTACGGATACGCTGCGCCCGCAGCTGTCCGTTACGGTGCGCGTTTCTTCCCCTCCGGGACGAGCGGCGCAGGAGCAAAGGCACAGAAGCATTGCCGCGGCAAGCAGCAGGGAAAAGATTTTTCTTGTCATTTTCAGGACCTCCCGATGATCGCATATGAAATATGCTATTCTTGCGCAAGGATAATAGCACACAGAGAATGCCGTTGTCAACAGTTAAATCGCCCCGCGCCGGAGATACTGTTTGAAAATACGGTTTCGGGGCGCTGTTTTGCTTTTGTTTTCCGTGAGCATGTGTTACAATGACCGTTACAGACGGCGCGGCCGCCCCGCCGCGGCCGACGGAGGGCGAAATGATCATGGAAACAGACAGACTGATACTGCGGCCCTGGAGAGAGGACGAGGCGGAGGCGCTGTTCGCATACGCGTCCGATCCGCGCGTCGGTCCGGACGCGGGCTGGCCCGTGCACGCTTCCGTTGACGACAGCCTCGCGGCGATACGCCGCATGAACGCGGAAAAGGAGTGCTACGCGGTCGCCGTGAAGCCGAGCGGAGAGCCGATAGGCAGCATAGGCCTTACGGAGGAAAGACGCGGGCCCATGAGGCGGCGCAGCGCGGAAATGGGCTTCTGGATCGGCCCGGAGCACCGGGGCAGGGGCTATGCGACGGAGGCTGCGCTCGCGCTTGCCGACCGCGCCTTTGAAAAGCTCGGCCTTAAGACGCTGTGGTGCGCGAGCTACCCGGGAAATGCGGCCTCGGAAAGAGTGCAGGAAAAATGCGGCTTCAAGCCGAAAAAAAGACAGTATGACATTCCGGGATATGCTCCGGGGACGAGCGAGAGAGTAAACTTTTCCCGCCTTACCGCCCGCAGGCGGCGGAGGGCGAAAAAAAGACAGGACAGAACGAAAGGGACTGAAAAATGAGCGGCACCAGAGAGGAAACGGCAAGACGAAGGACTTTTGCGATCATATCGCATCCGGACGCCGGCAAGACCACGCTTACGGAAAAACTCCTGCTTTACGGCGGGGCAATACAGCTTGCCGGAGCCGTCAAGGGCAAAGCGGCGGCGCGGCACGCCGTGTCGGACTGGATGGAGCTGGAAAAGCAGAGGGGGATATCGATCACCTCGTCGGTGCTGCAGTTCGAATATAAGGGCTGCTGCGTGAATATCCTCGACACCCCGGGGCATCAGGATTTCTCCGAGGATACCTACCGCACGCTCATGGCGGCCGACAGCGCCGTCATGGTGATCGACGCGGCCAAGGGCATAGAGCCGCAGACAAGGAAGCTTTTCAAGATCGTGGCCATGCGGCACATACCGATCTTTACCTTTATAAACAAGATGGACCGCGAGGCCCGCAGCCCCTATGAGCTGACCGAGGAGCTGGAAAAGGAATTCGGCATAGCCACCTATCCGATGAACTGGCCCATAGGCAGCGGCTACGATTTCAAGGGCGTTTACGACAGGGCCGAAAAGCAGGTGCTTGCCTACGGAGAGAGATCCCGCGGACAGGAGAGGATACACGCCGAGACGATAGTCGCGGACGATACCGCCGCGCTGGACGAATTCATCGGCGAAGGCCTGCGCAGGACCCTTGAGGACGATATCGAGCTCATCGAGGGCGCAAGCAGCGAATTCGACCCCGTCGCGATACGTGCCGGCAGGCTCAGCCCCGTGTTTTTCGGCTCGGCACTCATGAATTTCGGCGTGGAGCAGTTTCTCGACAGCTTTCTTGAGCTGGCCGCACCGCCCCTTGCCCGCGTTGCGGACGGCGCGGAGGTGGATCCATACGACGAGCGTTTTTCCGCGTTTGTTTTCAAGATACAGGCCAATATGAACAAATCCCACCGCGACCGCATAGCCTTTATGCGCATCTGCTCCGGCAGATTTGAGCGCGGAAAGGAATATTGGCACGTCCAGGGCGGCAAGAGCCTGCGCCTTGCCCAGCCGCAGCAGATGATGGCCGAGGCGAGGGAGATCATAGACGAGGCCTATGCCGGGGATATAATAGGCGTATTTGATCCCGGGATATACTCCATAGGCGACACGGTCTGCGAGAAGGGCATGGATGTGCGCTTTGAGGGCATACCCACCTTTGCCCCGGAGCATTTCGCCGCCGTGGAGCGGGTGGACACCATGAAGCGCAAGCAGTTCGAGACCGGTATAAAACAGATAGCCCAGGAGGGCGCCATACAGATATTCCACGAGCCGAATTCCGGTCTTGAGGAGGTCATCGTGGGCGTAGTGGGCGTGCTGCAGTTCGAGGTGCTGGAATACCGGCTCAAGGCCGAATACAATGTGGAGGTGCGCCGCAGAGCGCTCCCGTATGAATATGTGCGCTGGATCGTCAGCCCGGATACCGACCCGTCAAAGCTCAGCCTTACGGGAGATACGAAATGGGTCCGGGATTTCCGCGGCGGCGACCTGCTGCTGTTTACGGGACAGTGGGGCATAAAATGGGCCGAGGAAAGGAATGACGGCCTGCTTTTGAGGGAATTCGGCAGCAACTGAGGCGGGATCGGAAAAGAAAAAGGACTGGTTTTTCGCATTTTATACCCGGTCGTTCTTGCAAAGAGCGGCCGGGTATGTTACGCTGGTTACATATAATAAAAAGAACAGCCTTTGAGCGGAAAGGAAGGAATCCATGTATCAGTTCAAGCCTTATACCGAACGTATCGCCAGACTGCGCGACAAGGTCAGGGACAGGATCATCATAGCCGATCCGGCGAAGTCCCGCATCAAAAACGAAGCTCAGGCAAAATTCAAGAATTATCCCCCCATGGTACAGAAGCCCGCCGAGTCTCTCTACGTGATATCCAATATGCCCATAGACATAGTGGACGACGAATATTTCGCGGGCGACGTGGGCAACAAGAACTGGGGCGCCGCAAACGGCACCATGTGGGCGATGATGGATATCGAGCACACCTGGCCCATGGGTGACGACGGGCTTTACCACGCCCCGGACGACGACCCGACCTATTCCCATCAGAAGCTTGCCATCTCTCCCGAGGACCTGAAAGAGATGCGCGAGGACATGAGAAAATCCATGAGCGCGGGCGGTCCCCGGGTCAGAGCCGAGCAGTGGCTGCCCCAGGGCGCGGAGGAGCTGTTCCGCCTGGAGGCCACTCCTTTCGGCCGTCCCGGCGGCTTCGGCGTGCTCATGCCTCCCGGCCATCTGACCCCCGGCTTCCAGAACATACTCAAAAGAGGCTACGGGGACATACGCAAACAGGCCCAGGACTGGCTGGATGAGCACAAGGGCAACGTGATGGGCAGCGACATGGGCAAGTACATGTTCTACAACGCCGCCGTCCTTGCCTGCGACGGAGCCATCACCCTTACAAGGCGCTACGCCGACAAGGCCCGCGAGAAAGCGCAGACGGCGGCCGATCCCGCAAGAAAAGCCGAGCTTGAAAAGATGGCCGAGGGCCTTGACCATATCGCCGAGGGCACTCCCGGAAGCTTCTGGGAGGCCTGCCAGATGGTCATGCTCTATCACATCTTCCTCATGGTGGACAACGGCCCCGGCGTGACCAGCATGGGCCGCTTTGACCAGTATATATGGCCCTATCTGAAAAAGGACCTGGAAGAGGGCAAGATCACCATGGACTATGCCCAGGAGCTGGTCGACGCCTTCTTCCTCAAGCTGAATATCTTTTACGGCGGCGGCTTCGGCAAGGGCGCCCAGACGGCCGGCATAGGCCATATCGGCCAGCACACCACCATCGGCGGCTGCATCCCCGAGACCGGAGAGGACGCGGTCAACCCCGTGTCCTACATGGTGCTGGAGTCCATCGCCCGCCTGAAGCTGCATGAGCCCACCGTTTCCCTGCGCGTTACCAAGGATACGCCCAAGGAAATGTGGGACTGCGCCATGGCCACCTCCATGAACGTGGGCGGTCTGCCGCTGCTGCAGAATGACGACGTGATCATCCCCGGCATCATGCGCGAGCTGGGCTTCAGCCTGGAGGACGCCCGGGATTACAGCTTCATCGGCTGCCAGGAGATCGTGGGCTCCGGCAACGACTATCCGGCCCCCAACGGCTCCGCCATGGGACAGAATGGCATCTACTGGCCCATCGTGCTGGATATGGCCATCAACAACGGCATCAACCCCATGAATGGGCGTCAGGCCCCCGCGGAGTACTGCTCCGGTTACCTCTACGAGATGAAGTCTCTGGATGAGGTCAAGGCGGCTCTCGAGAAGCTGGCCACTTGGATGCTCACCTGGATCGCCACCCTCAACAACTATGCGGAGCATGAATACGTCCGCCTCTTCCCGTATCCGAACCTCTCCATCTCCACCGTAGGCTGCATGGAGTCCGGCAAGGACGTCTCCGAGGGCGGCGCCAAGTACAACTCCTACGGCGGCGTCGCCACCGGCCTCGCCACCGTGGGCGACAGCCTGACGGCGCTGAAGTACATGGTCTTCGATAAGAAGCTGGTCTCCGGCAAGGAATACCTGGACGCCATCCTGGCCAACTGGGAGGGCTATGAGCCCCTCCGTCAGCGGATCATCAACGAAGTGCCCCACTACGGCAACGCAGATCCCTACGCCGATATGGAGCAGAAGTACGTGATGGACCTCTACTACTCCATCACCCGCGCCTTCCACAATGCCCGTTGCAAGGTCTACAAGTGCGGTATGTTCGGTGCCGCGGACCACGTGGCGCAGTGCGAGATCACCTGGGCCACGCCCGACGGCCGCAAGACCGGCGAGCCCATCGCCGACGCCATGAGCCCGGTGCAGGGGCGCGACCTCAACGGTCCCACCTCCGTGTTCATCTCCTCCTGCTGCTTCGACCACAGAAGGTATATGGACGGCATGGCGGTGAACCTGAAGATCCATCCCACCTCTCTCAGCAGCAGCGACGGCATCGACAAGCTGGAGGATATGACCCGCACCTATTTCGACGACGGAGGA
>JAGDDB010000299.1 GCA_017958265.1 Oscillospiraceae bacterium
CGAAAGCCTGCTCTCCCCTGTCCGAACGGCGGAAGCCGCACAGGGTCGGCTCTTCCTCCCCCTCCGGGCCTGCAACGCGCACCGTCACGGTATTCATGTCGAGCCCGGTCGCGCCGTCAAGTATCAATTTGACGCTGCCGCCCTCGAAGTACATGCCGTCAAAGCTCAGCGTAACATTGTTGCCTATGCCCAGCACCGCGCCGTCTTTTATTTTGTAGCTGTCGCCGTATATGCTGTCCGCCTCCGCGGCGCTTATGCGGCGCGAGGCGCGGGACTGCCCTGCGAATGAAAAGCCCTTCAAATGCGCTTCCTTATCCGCGGAGAAGGCTATGGTGTGCACGCCTCTGAGCGTCTCGGGCAGCTTGAAGCTCTGCGGCTGATAGAGGTTCCATACCACCGGCTTTTGATACGGCAGGACCGCAACGACTCTTCCGCCCTTTGACGGCAGACCGTCCCACAGCTTTATTTCATGTACGTCCGAGCCCGTCGCGAACACGGTCAGCGTCAGCTCATCGGAGCCCGCAGCGCCGAAATCCAGACTGTCAAAGCCCACGGCGCTGACGCCGTCCCGGGCAAAGGCTATACCGTGCTCGTTGCCGCCGGTGATATCTCCTTCTTTGAAGGTGCAGAGCGAGGCCGAAACGAAGCCGTACGGATCCGGGCTGACCGGACCGAAGCCGCAGGCGGAAAACTCGGTAACGGATATCACCCGGGGATGGTCATAGCCGTTGTTCGCGCTTGCGCGAAGGTACATTTCTCCGTCGCCGCGGCCAGTGACCGCAACGCGGTTCCCTTCCCGCTTCAGCACGGCATTAGGCACCTCGACGCCCTGCCTGTTGGTAACGCGCAGCTTCACTTCTCCGTCCGTCGCCCCGTCGGGCAGTATCCTTATCTCATAGCTTATTTCGGGCCGCTCGGGCGTGAGCACTGTCGTATCGGAGAGCGGTTTGAGATCGATGCGTCTTATGAATATATCCTCTTCCGGCTCTTCCTTTCTGCATATGTCGTCAAACACGCGCTTTTCCGCGCCCTCCGGCGCCGGCTTCAGCGAAAGGGCAAGCTCCGCGCTCTCAAGGCCCCTGCCGCTTACCTTTACGCGTATATCGCCGCTTCCCTCCCGGGCGCCGACCATGATCAGCAGCTTGCCCGAAAACAGACGGCGGCTGCTCACCTTGTATCCGTCCCTGTCCGTGCTGTCGCCGTTGTCCATGCCGAGAAGCACACCGGGGCCGCTGATCTCGGCATGCACGCGATTTACCGCGTTTTCCACCTCTCTGCCGCTGTCGTCCAAAACCGTCACGGTTATAAAGGCGATATCGCCGCAGCCGCTTTCCAAAACCGTTCTTTCCGCGGAAAGGGCTATTTTTTTGCCCTCGGAAAAGCTCGTTCTCCTCGTTTCGGCGATCACTGCTCCGCTCTCGTCATAGGCTTTAGCCTCGAGCACGCCGGAGCTGTAGCGGACCTGCCACACCGGGAGGCTGGCCTCTATGTCTCTCAGGTCGACCTTTTTCCTGCCCAGCGAGTTCCCGTTCAGGAAAAGCTCCGCCTCGGCGCCGTTGGTCATGACGGGAACGTCGATAAGCTCTCCCTCGTTCCAATCCCATATCACGCCTATATGTATCATCGGCTCGTCGGTCCATACGGCTTTGTAGAAATAGTATGCGTCCTTCGGAAAACAGGCCGTATCCGTCTGCCCGAAATAGCTGCTTCTCGTATGATACGGCGTAGGCTCGCCTATATAATCTATGCCGGACCATATGAACTGCCCGAGGGAATACTCCGTCAGCATATCCTCGACCAGCATTTTTCTGAGATCCTGCGCGCCCCAGTTGACGCAGCTGTTCATCAGCGCGGAGCACTGCAGGTCTTCCTCGGTAAGTATGCTTTCGCTCATGGGGAAATGATATATCCCGCGGCTTGCAACGAGCGACGCCGTTTCGCTGCCGTAGATCACCCAGTCGGGGTGCTTATCATGATGAGGAGCATAGTACCTCTCGGCATAGTTGTAGCCGGGCAGTTTCACTATGTCCGCGCAGTTCTGCGCGCCGCCCCAGGGCATATAATTGCTGGCAAAGGTAACGGGCGCGTGCACGGTATCATGTTTGCGCACCTCTTCCATAAGCGTGCGCGTCCACATTTCGCCGCGCTCGGAGGCATGCATATCATATATCTCATTGCCTATCGACCACAGTATCACCGAGGGATGGCAGCGGTCGCGGCGGATCCACGCGGCAATGTCTTCCGGATAATTATCCGCGAAAAAGCGGGCATTGTCGTTGGCGGTCTTGGGCTTCTCCCACATGTCGTATATCTCGTCCATCACCACAAGGCCCATGCGGTCGCACAGATCAAGCAGCTGTCTTGCCGGCGGGTTGTGCGACGTGCGCACGGCGTTCACGCCCATTTCCTTCATTACGCGGAGCTGACGTTCCGCCGCTCTCTCGTAAAAAGCCGCTCCCAGCGCGCCGAGATCGTGATGCAGGCACACTCCGTGCAGCTTTAAATGTTTTCCGTTGAGCAGCATACCTCTGTCCGTGGTGAATTCCGCGTGTCTGAAGCCTATGTTCATGCTTTCTCTCTGCTCTCCGAGTTTCAGCTCGAGCTTATACAAAACAGGACTGTCGGGCGACCAGGTCTCGGCGTTTTTCACGGCGATCTCGGCCTCCGCTCCCCCGGGCGCGGGGCTCATCTTTCCCTTTGCCGCCTCGGCGCCGTTTTTATCGGTAAGTATATATTCCGGCAGTTCGTCTCCCGGCCCGGCGAGCTCCGCGCCGATACACAGCGTCCATACGCCGTTCTTTATGACCGTGTCCGCGTGAAAGCCGTCGGGGACCATGTAACGCTCCGGCAAAACGATCAGGCCCACGTCTCTGAATATCCCAGCTCCGGAATACCAGCGCGTATTCGGACTGAGATGACGGATATGCACCGCTATCTCGTTTTCGCCATCCTTCAGCCTGCCGGTAAGCTCTGCGAAAAACGGGCTGTATCCGTAACGGTGCGTAAGTATGACCTCGCCGTTGAGCAGTACGTCCGCGTCCGTATAAACGCCGTCGAAATCAAGCAGGATATGCTCTCCCTCGTCCGGACGCCCGCTCAGCGTCTTTACATACCAGCCGTCTCCGCTTTCGTACAGATCCTTCTCCCGGCCGATCAGCCAGTCATGCGGCAGCGTTACCTCCGCCGCGGCGGCCTTCTTCATGTCCTCATACGCACTGCCGACCGGCAGCTTGACAAATTTCCATCCGTCGTTCCAAAGCTTTCTCACGTTTGTATCTCCTTATATGTTGTTATCGGTAAGCCGGGCAATGCCGCGCGCAAGGCGTCCCTCCGGATCGGCGAAATGTCCTCCGGGCTCGAGACGGAACTCGCAGTCCGTTCCCATAGTCCTGAAAATGCCGTATATTTCCTGCGTCTTTTCCTCTACGCGGCTCATAACGGGATTTTTCGTGTTCTTCTCCTTATCTCCGAGAGAAAGGTATATCTTATCTGGCCTTCGCCTCGGCTCATGCGCCGCCGCAAACTCGGCAAAACCGGGAAACCACAAAGAGCCCGACGCGGATATCGCTCCGCTGAAAATATCCGTACGGTACAGAGAGTAAAGAGCGAACAGCCCGGCAAGGGAATAACCCGCTATGTATAAGGGGCATTTTTCATTGCCCGCGGCGCTCATCAGCGCGGGGACGATCTCTTTTTCGAGCATCTCCACCGTGGCGTCGGCCCCCGCTCCGAAATCGCTCCCGCCCTTGAACACCTTCGGGGCAGGCCAGGGCGAAAGTCCGTTTTCCCAATCGTCAGCCGCGACCGCGGCAAGGCAGCAGGGACGGTCTGACAGGGCGGCGTATTTCTCCCATACGCCGCCGGCGCTCTCGCCGCCGGTTATCAGCAGCACCGTCGGCGCCGGGTCCGCGGCCGTTCCGGGGCCGAAGATTTCTATCCTTTTGTCCGCCGCGCTTATCTTCATTATCTGCCTGCCTTTTCACGATATCGTACGGATACATGTTTATTATACACTTCCCCTTGGCCCTTTTTCCAGCAAAAAAGCAAATTATGTTCCCATCGTGGAACAGACAGCCAAAGAACATAACATCCCGTTCCGGGCGATCCGCATTGCAAGCAGAGAACAGGCTCAAAATGCGCCGACGCCCGTCACGACATATGCGCTGTTCCGCGACGGAGAATACCTTACGAACGAGCAGATGAACGGCGCAATGTATTTGAAACCGGCCGCCCGCTGAATTCCCGTTCGACCAGGCATCGATCACAAGCCAAGGTCAGCGGGGCAACGATCCGCTTTTCAGAATGATCCCCCACGAAATGTCTGAGCAGACTTCTTATTTGTTTTTTCATCAAACACATTGAAATGCTTTCGCCGCGGGATTATAATCAGATCATGAGAAAGGAGCAGGCCATGAACGCTGACACTTCGCTATCCGCGCCGTCTTCCCGGCACAGGATAAGTTATGTGCGCATACTGTTGTATGCTTTATGTCTTGTCATC
>JAGDDB010000300.1 GCA_017958265.1 Oscillospiraceae bacterium
AGATCCTGAACCTGGCGCCGCTTCCGGAACCCTACGGGAGTCAGATCCCGGCCCGGGGCGAGTACTACGACGTGACTAACCCGCCGGAGGATAAGGAACCGGCACAGAATGGCGACGGAGGGGAAAGCAATGAATAAAGAGACACGGGCCTTTGCCTTCGAGGTACGGGCCGAGCAGAACGAGGAACACGGCACCTATATCACCGGTACGCCGATCGTGTTCAACCGGGCGACGGACATGGGATGGTACGAAGAGACCATCAACAAGGACGCGCTGAAGAACACGGACCTGAAGGATGTGGCGTTCCTGGTGGGCCACAACACGGGCATGATCCCGCTGGCCAGGAGCCGGAACAACAACGACAACAGCACCATGCAGATGACCGTCAACGATGACGGCATGGACATCCGCGTAGATCTCGACACCGAGAACAACGCGGACGCAAGAAGCCTTTATTCGGCGGTTGAACGCGGCGACATTACCGGGATGTCGTTCATGTTCTCCGTCGATAAGGATACATGGTCGGAGCTTGAGAGCGAACATCCGACGCGGCGTCTAGACGCTATAAGCCGCGTGTTTGAGGTGAGCGCCGTCACGTTCCCGGCATACGAGGCGACGTCGATCACGGCTCGCGGCTTGTCCGAGGCGCTGGAGGGCGCTAGGGCATCGCTGGAGAGCGCAAAGGCCGAGCAGCAGGAGATCGAACGCCGCAAACAGAAAATAAAGATACTTACGGAGGTTTCCTAACATGGAAATTAAAGACATGACTATCGAAGAGATCGAAGCCCGCAAAGCAGAGATCCGCGCAGAAGTCGAGGCCGAGGGCGCAGATCTGGACGCGCTTGAGGCTGAAGCTCGCGCTATAAACGAAGAGATCGAGGCTCGCAAAACTGCCGAGACGCAGATAGCCTAGATCCGCAAGGCCGTCGCTATGGGCGAGGGCGTTGTGATCGAGAAAATTGAAACAGAGGAGAGACACGTAATGACTAACGAAGAAGTACGCAACAGCACCGAATATATCGACGCTTATGCTCGCTACATCAAGAGCGAAGACGATAAAGAGTGCCGCGCTCTGCTGACCGAGAACGTCAGCGGCGACGTACCCGTCCCGGTACTCGTTGAGAGCATCGTTCGCACGGCATGGGAGAATGACGCTATTCTGTCCCGCGTGAGAAAGACATATTTCCGCGGTAACCTTAAAGTCGCATTTGAGCTGACCGCCGATCCCGCATACGCACACACAGAGGGTACGACCGCAGTTACAGAGGAATCTCTTACGCTCGGCATCGTAACCATGATCCCGAAGAACATCAAGAAGTGGATCAGAATTTCTGACGAGGCCGTCGCTATGGGTGGCGAGACCTTCCTGCGCTATATCTACGACGAGCTGACCTATCAGATCGTCAAGAAGCTGGCCGCTGCTGTCGTGGGCGATATCGCTGCTCTGTCCGAATCCGCCGGCGACACCTATGTCTGCGGTCAGAAGGTCACCGAGGCCCCCGGCCTGACCACTTTCGACCATGCCTTCGCCAAGCTGTCTGACGAAGCCCGGAACCCGGTCATCATCATGAACAAGCTCACCTACGCCAACTTTAAGGACGCTTACGCTGCCGGTAACTTTGCTGTTGATCCGTTCATCAGCCTGCCTGTCCTGTTTACCTCTGCCCTGCCTGCCTATAATGCTGCCAACGACTCCGCGGTGTATGCCATTATCGGCGACCTGTCCGGCGCCCAGGTGAACTATCCCGAAGGCGACGGCGTTGTCATCAAGTACGACGACCTGTCTGAAGCTGAAGCCGACCTGGTCAAAGTCGTTGGCCGTCAGTATGCCGCTCACGGCGTGACCGCTTGCAACCGCTTCACCCTGATCGCCAAGCCTGCCGCTGCTACCACCTGATTTATCTAAAAGGAGGCCATTATGAAGATCCGTCTTATCAGAGACGCACGGATTAGACATAAAGCGGGAGAGATCGTTGAGGTCTCTCCTGCTGAAGCTAACTTCCTGCTGTCTCTTAATTCGGCTGTCGTCTTTGAGGAAGTTAAAGAGGCGCCGAAGAAAAAGGCAAAAAAATGAAACTCCTGATCGCCATCCCTGCGATGGACTTTATGGTGACCGAGTTTGTCAAGTCGCTGCTGAAGCTGACGAACAAACTCAAAGATGACGGTATCGACTTCGAGACCCGCATCGAGGCGGGGACTTTGGTTTACTTCGCCAGGGACAAGCTGGCCCGGTACGCCATGAACAACGGTTTTACCCATGTGCTTTGGCTGGACTCCGATATGGTGTTCGAGCCGGAGATACTGGAAGACCTACAGTTCAGCGGCAAGCCTTTTGTGACCGGCATCGCCCACGGCAGACGGAAGCCATATATGTCTTGCCTGTTCAAGTCCTACACGCCGGAAGTAGTGAGATGGGAGTTAAAAGACTATCCGCATAACACCTTTGAGGTCGCTGCCTGCGGTATGGCCTGCACGCTGATAGAGACGAAGATACTGGAAAACGTGATCATGAAATACAATACCGCTTTCACGCCTACGGAATACTTCGGCGAGGACGTTGCCTTCTGTGACCGGGCGCGGTCGCTGGGGTATAAACCCCATGCCGATCCGGGTGTGAGAGTCGGTCATGTGGGACATATCACCATCTACCCGGAAGACTCGTTCTCCTATGAGGTGGAAAAATGAAAGTTCTGATAACCGCACCGCTGCGGCAGAGCGTGGATATCTTCCAGGCATACCAGGGCGCTCTTGATAAGCTGACTGTGCCTCACGACCGCTTTTATGTGGTCAACGATTGCCCGGAGATAATCCCTTATATCCGCGGCGACTATGAGGTCATGAATACCGGCGACTTTTACCAGA
>JAGDDB010000301.1 GCA_017958265.1 Oscillospiraceae bacterium
CTCGACCAGCAGCTGGTTGAGCGTCTGTTCTCTTTCGTCATGTCCGCCACCGAGGCCCGCTCCGCGCTGACGGCCCACGGCGTCTATCTCATCTATGAAAATGATCGACGGCGCGGCCTTCTTGGCCTGCTCGAACAGATCGCGCACTCTCGATGCGCCTACGCCGACGTAAAGCTCGACGAAATCGGAGCCGGAAATGGACAGGAACTGAACTCCCGCCTCGCCAGCAACGGCTTTTGCCAGCAGAGTCTTACCCGTTCCCGGAGGGCCCACGAGAAGCACGCCCTTCGGTATCCTTGCGCCTATCTCGACAAAGCTCTTCGGGTTTTTGAGGAACTCGACTATCTCTTTGAGCTCTTCTTTTTCCTCCTCCGCTCCGGCGACGTCGGCGAAGGTCACCTTTTTATCGGAGGTGCCTATCCTGGTCCTGGCCCTGCCGAAATGCATCGCGCCGCGCTCCCCGCCGGCGCCTCTGTTCATCATAAAGAACCACAGTATCACAAAGGATACGAGCAGTATCACATACGGCAGGAAGCTCAGCCACCACGGCGCTTTCCAGCCTATGTTGTAATCATAATCCGTTATTATGCCTTCGCTGCGCTGCTTATCGATCAGCTCATGAAGGTCCTCATAAAAAGCCGAGAAGCTGTACAGATCGTGCTGCGCCGAATACGTGCCCTTGACGGGGTCGGAAAGCTGCAGCACGAGCGTATCTCCCTCAAGCACGAAGGAAGTGACCGACTCGCTTTCGAACAGTTCCCTTACCTCGTTATAGCTGAGCTTGGTCGTTTCGTTTCTCGACATCATCAGATAGATCACGCCTATCAGGATAACGAGGATTATCGCATAAAAGCCGAGGTCTCTCGGCCTGTTCTTTTTATTGTTCAAATGCTGTTCCCTCCTCTGCCTTCCGCAGATCTCCTTACGGACTCAGTCGGACGTCTTTTTTACGATGCACACGTCCGGCAGCTCACGAAATGCCTCATCATGATCCAGACCGTAGCCGACCACGAACATGTCCGGTATCTTTACGCCGAAATAATCCGGCTCAAGCGGCACCTGCCTTCTGTCCGGCTTGTCGAGCATCGTACATATCTTGACGGACGCCGCGTTTCTGTTTGCTATATATTTCTTCAGATAATTCAGCGTGAAGCCGGTATCCACGATATCCTCGACGATAATGACGTGCTTTCCCTCCACGTCCATTTCAAGGTCTTTCTTTATGGTTATATTGCCCGAACTCACGGTACCCGATCCGTAGGACGATACCATCATGAAACCGAGCCTGCATCCGGGCAGGTCTACCTTGCGCACAAGATCGGCCATAAAGACGAAAGCGCCTTTAAGTATACCCACGAACAGCACTTCCTTACCCTTATAGTCCCTGCTTATCTCCGCGGCGATGCGCTCGGTGTGTTTTTTCAGTTCCTCCTCGGATATGAGGACTTCAAGCGTATGATCGGATCCCAACTCAGACATCTGTTGCTTACCTCTTTGCAAATATTACGACGCAGACGTCCCCGCCTTCCGTGTTCCTGTCCCCGGCGGGCGACCTCGAAGCGTTTTTGCCGACTCCGTATACTGCCAAAACGCCTTTTTCGTCCGCGACTACGGGAACACGCTCCCGCTCCCGGACGGGTATCTTCATTTCGATAAAAAGCTTTTTGAGGCTCTTGGTGACGCCGCGCCCCGGCAGAGTGATCATATCGCCCGCCTTGCGCGGTCTGACAGCTATATTACCACATACTTCCTCTTTTTTGAAGCTGAAAATACTTAACAAATCGTAAATTTTACCGCTCTTTGCCTTTTCGCCCCAAAACACGTCGTATCCGGCAAACGCCGAATATATCCATTCGTTCCAGATAAGCGCCGTCTCTTCCGGCGTTTCCCGCTTTCGCGGAGGGCCTATATATATCGTGTCAAAGCTTCTTACGCCCGTCAGGCCGCCCGGCAGATCGCTTTCTCCGCCGGAGGAGAGGGCAAGCAGCGCGTCGATATGCGTTTTCGAGAGCTTTACGCCCCGAGCCGCGGCCGCAATGCGCAGCGCCCTCGACGCGATGGGGTAAGCGAGCCCCTTTATACGGACCAGATCTCCGCGGATGTGCTTTTTCGCCTCCGCCTCAAGATATGCCTCGTCCTCTCTCAGCAGCGCGGCGGTATCCGCGGCAGTCTCGGAAAAGCGCGGGTTAATCTCTCTCAGCACGGGAATAACGGTATGGCGTATCCGGTTTCGGGTATATTCGTCTTCGGCGTTCGTGGAGTCCTCTACATGCTCAAGACCGTTTTCGTCAAGATACCGCTCGATCTCGCGCCTTGAAAGGCAGAGCAGAGGCCGGATATATATCCCGCGCACCGGAGGGATGCCGCTCAGCCCCGTAATACCCGCTCCCCTTGTCAGGTTCATTATCATCGTTTCCGCGTTATCGTCGGCATTGTGCGCCGTGGCGACGCGGCAGCCGCGAAGACCCGAAGCGCACTCGTCAAAGAAAGCGTATCGCAGTATCCTCGCGGCCTGCTCCGTGCCCATGCGGTTTTCTTCGGCGTATGCTTTCACGTCTCCCCTGCCGCATATGCATTCGACATGCAGTTTTTCGCACAGCTCCCTGACGAAGCTTTCGTCTCTGTCGGCTTCTTCGCCGCGCAGCATATGGTTGAAATGCAGGGCCTTTACCGGCAGGCCCAGGGAAAGCGCGGCGTGCAGCAGGCATACCGAGTCCGCTCCGCCGGAAACGCCGCAAAGCAGCGTTTCACAGCCGTCCAGCATACCGTATCGGTCCATGTATGCCGCTATTCTGCTCAGCATTTTCCCGACAGTCCTCCGCCCGTTTACGGTTCCGCGTATTTTTCCAGAGCCGTATATGTCGTATATTCCGGAAGCCACTGCAGATCGACGGTGCCCGTCCTGCCGTGGCGGTTTTTCATTACTATGAGCTCCGCCGAGTTGTGCTCCTCGGCTTCGCGGTTAAAATAGTCGTCCCTGTACAGGCCGAGCACTATATCGGCGTCCTGCTCCAAAGAGCCCGATTCCCTCAGGTCCGACAGCACGGGGCGCTTATCCGTGCGCTGGGTGCTCGCGCGGGAAAGCTGCGATAAACACAGCACCGGCACGTTCAGCTCCTTGGCCATGATCTTGAGCATCCTCGATATCTCGCTCACGGCCTGCAGGCGGCTCTCGCTGTCCCCGCCTCCCGCGCTGGTCATCAGCTGCAGATAGTCTATCACCACCAGGCCGAGATCCTGTACCCTGCGGCACTGGGCGTTCATATCGGATACCGTGAGAGTGGAGTTGTCGTCTATCAGTATTTTGGTCGCGCCGATGGAGGCCGCGGAGGCGCTGATTTTCTTCCAGTCGTCCGTGCTCAGCAGTCCCGTCTGGAGTTTTTTGCCGTCAACGAAGGCATCCGCCGAGATAAGGCGCATGGCCAGCTGCTGCTTTGACATTTCAAGCGAAAAAACGGCGACCGCTTTCCCGCTCTTTTTTCCTACGTTCAGCGCGATATTCAGCGCAAGGCTGGTCTTTCCCATGCCGGGTCTGGAGGCGAGGATGATAAAATCGCTGTTGTTCAGACCCATGATGATATCGTCAAGCGAGCTCAGGCCCGTGGAAAGGCCGGGCAGCTTGCCCTTGTTTTTCACCAGCTCCGCCAAATGCTTGTAAACATCCGACAGTATGCTGCTTATCGGCTCGAGCCCGTTAATATTTCTGCCCTGTCTCAGCGCGTATATGCGTCTCTCCGCGCTCTCGAGCATTTCGTCGGAGCTTCCCGCGCCCTCGCTGACCATGGCCGACATTTCCGCCGCCGTTTCGGCTATTCCCCGGAGCAGAGCCTTATCCCTGACTATCGCGATATACTGTCCCACGTTCGCCGAGGTGGGCGTTACGCGCATGAGCTCCACAAGATAGTTCTGCGTGCTGTGCTCGTTGAAAACGCCCTGCAGCTTCATTTCGTCAAGAAGCGTAACGGCGTCTATGGGCTTGGAATAATTGAACATGCCGCAGATCACGTCGAATATCTCTCTGTTCACGCTCAGGTAGAAATCCGACGAACGCAGCGCGGATATCACCTGCGGAACGCAGCGCGAATCTATAAGCATGGAGCCAAGCACGGCCTGCTCGGCTTCCGCGCTGTGAGGCATCTGCCTCGCTGTAAGCTCGTCCATTACTTCTCCGCCACCGTGAGCTTGATAACGCCGCTCACTTCATGTCCGAGGCGGCATTTCACCTCGTAATCTCCGTAATTCTTAATGGGATCGCCCTGTACGATCTGATTTTTCTCTATTTCTATACCGAACTGCTCTTTGAGCGCGTCCGCTATCTCCTTGGAGGTAACGGCGCCGAAGAGCTTGCCGTTCGAGCCGGCCTTGGCCGTAAGCTTCACTCGGCATTCGGCCAGCTTCTTTGCGTTTTCAAGGGCCTGCTGCTTTTCCTTTTCCAAGTGAGCGGCCTTGGCCTTTTCCTTAAGCTTCATTGCGTTTATATTGTCGGCCGTCGCCTTGACCGCCAGCCCTCTGGGAAGAAGATAGTTTCTCGCGTAACCTTCGGATACTTCCACCATCTCGCCCTTGCGGCCCTGACCCTTCACATCCTGCTGAAGTATTACCTGCATGTTCCTCCCGCCTTTCTTCTCTTTTTACGATTTATTCTCTTCCAGATACTCGTCTATCTTTTCCTTAAGCTCCGTTATAGTTTCCTCCGGGCTCTTTCCTCTGATCTGCGCGCCCGCGGCCGATTTGTTGCCTCCGCCGCCGAGCTTTTCGAGAATGAACTGAACGTTCACGTCTCCCAAAGACCGCGCCGAGATCACCGTCTCGTCCCCGTCGCTGCATATCACGAATGACGCCGTCACCCCGTATATGTCCAGCAGATCGTCTGCCGCCTGAGCAGCTACCACTCTGTCCATGTGTCCGTCGCCCGTCGCTATCGCTATTCCTTCGCGGTACATTACGACGTTTCTGATTATCGAGTATTTCGACCGTGCGCTCTTCATATCGCTTTGGAAAAGCTTTTTTACCTCTGAGGTGTCGCTGCCCGCCCGTCTGAGGAAGGCCGCGGCCTCAAAGGTGCGGCTGCCGGTGCGCATGGTGAATTTCTTCGTGTCGAGCACTATTCCGGCAAGTATCGCCTCCGCCTCCGCTTTAAGTATATCCGATACGTCGGTAAGATACTGCAGCAGCTCGGTCGCCAGCTCGCAGGCCGAGGACGCATAGGGCTCATGGAAATTCAGCGCGGCGTTGTCTATATAATCCGCGGCGCGTCTGTGATGGTCTATCACCGCTATCTTGCTGCAGCTTTCAAGCAGCAGCTCCGACTCCACCTGTTCCGGCCTGTTGGTGTCCACTACCACAAGGAGGGTCTTGCCGTCAAGAACGGACATGGCCTCGCTCTCGCTTATGAAAACCCCGTCATACTCCGGCAGATGCTTCAGTCTTTCAATCATCGGCTTTGCGGCGGCGTTATCCTGGTTTACCACGATATACGCGGGCTTTTTCTTTTTTCTCGCGATGCAGCAAACGGCCGCGGCGGCTCCGATAGAGTCCATATCCGAGATCTTGTGGCCCATTATCATCAGCTTCGAGGCGTCCGCTATCAGCTCGCCCATGGCGTTGGCCATAACGCGGGATTTGACCTTCGTCCTTTTCTCCATGGCCACGGAGTGTCCGCCGTAAAACTCAAAGTTCAGCTTGTTTTTTATTACCGCCTGATCTCCGCCGCGGGACAGGGCCATGTCTATGCCGAGCATGGCGAACTGGAAAGCCTCGTCCAGCGTATCCGCCTCTCTGCCCATGCCTATGCTGAGCGTGGCGGCTATGCCGGCGCCGTTCTGCAGCTCTCTGACCTTATCCAGAACGGAGAAGCGGTCGTCTATGAAGCCTTTCAGATAACGTTCCTCGAATATGAAGATATACCTGTCTCTGTCATAGCGCCAAAGATATCCGTTGGCCGGAGCGCACCATTCGCTTATGCGGCTGTCTATGGAGGCGAGCAGAGTGTTTTTCGCGGCCTCGGTAAGGCTCTTGAACAGCTCGTCATAGTTATCCAGCATGATCACGGCCATTATGGGCCTGGAATCCAGATATTCCTTCTCCGTCTTCTCATAATCCGTCACGTCGACAAGGTAGATGATGCTCCAGGTCTCCTCATCCCCTTCTTCTATGCTGAAGGAATTGCCGTATACTCTGAATTTGCTGTCGTTGATCTCCACGAGCTCCGGAGCTACGCCGCCGCCCTCCGCCAGCCATTTGCGCGAAAAGCCCGGAAGGACGTCTTCGAGATGTACCTCGAACATATGCTCCCTGTCGCCGGTGATGTTCAAAAACAGTTCGTTGCTCCAAAGCACCGTACCCGAGGCAAGGGAGAATATCACCGTGGGCAGAGGCATATTGATAAGCGCGCTTGCCGAGCCGGTATTCTCTCCCTCTCCGGGCGGCGCGAAATATTCCAGCACCTCTTTTTTCTGACGTTTGGACATCAGACGGGTGTACAGCATAAGCAATATTACGAGCAGTGCCAAAACAGCGGTCAGTCTCAGGTCGAAGGCCGCGGATATGAGCGTGAAAATAACGAGAAACGCAAAATACAGCCGCATCGAGGGCTTTAAAAAGCGCGGCATGCCGCGTTTGTGCTTCATTCGTATCAACGCTCCTTTCCGATATATTCCGTTTTACCATGCGCGCCGGAGCTTTGTTCCCCGTCCGCATAGTAACCCCATTTTGGATTAATATAACAAATCTTTCCAATAAACTCAACCGAAAAATAAAATATATTTCCGCGTTCGGGGCAAATTAACATACGAATTGAAAGG
Source organism: Oscillospiraceae bacterium (assembly GCA_017958265.1). Classification (GTDB taxonomy): domain Bacteria; phylum Bacillota; class Clostridia; order Oscillospirales; family Oscillospiraceae; genus UBA1246. The sequence continues at coordinate 6,804 of JAGDDB010000301.1, forward strand.
AGCGTGTGTTAATTGAAAGCGATCATCCTTGCCGGCGGAGAGGGCACGCGGCTGCGTCCCGTCAGCCTGCTGCGTCCCAAACCCATGATCCGGCTTCTCGACAAGCCCCTGCTGGAGCATATCGTGGAGCTGCTGCGCGACAACGGCTTTGACGAGATCTGCATGACGCTGATGTATCTTCCCAAGCAGATAACGGATCATTTCGGCGACGGCAGCCGCTGGAACGTGAGCATAGATTACCGCATCGAGGA
>JAGDDB010000302.1 GCA_017958265.1 Oscillospiraceae bacterium
AGCTGAAAAACTACACCACCGACGGCTACACCACCGCCATTTACAAGGCCATACTGAAGTACAAGCCCGAGATCGTTCTCTACGGCGCCACTCATATCGGCCGCGATCTGGCCCCCAGCATCGCCGTCAAGTGCGGCACCGGCCTCACCGCCGACTGCACCAAGCTGGACATCGACCCCGAGACCAAGCAGCTTCGTCAGACCCGTCCCGCTTTCGGCGGCAACCTCATGGCTACCATACTCTGCCCCGACCACAGACCGCAGATGTCCACCGTGCGTCCCGGCGTTATGGAAAAGCCCGTTCGCGCTGCGGGCCGCAAGGGCGAGCTCATCCCCCTGCCCCAGAAGTTCAAGGCCGGCGACATCCGCCAGCAGGTCCTTGATATCGTCAAGAAGGTCGGCGAAGTCGCCTCCCTTACCGACGCCGATATCATCGTATCCGGCGGCCGCGGCATAGGCGGCCCCGAGGGCTTCAACATCATCCGCGCCCTTGCCGACAAGCTGGGCGGCTCCATCGGCTCCAGCCGCGCCTGCGTGGACGCCGGCTGGATCGACCACAGCTTCCAGGTCGGTCAGACCGGTACTACCGTCAAGCCCAAGCTCTACATCGCCTGCGGCATTTCCGGTGCCATCCAGCACCTCGCCGGCATGCAGAACTCCGGCTACATAGTCGCGATAAACAAGAACGAGAATGCCCCGATATTCGAAGTTGCCGACTACGGCATCGTGGGCGACCTGTTCAAGGTAATCCCCGCGATCATCGAGGCTCTCGACTGATCCAAATCCCCCGCGGCCATGGGTGGGGCTCCCGCCCATGGCCGCAGCTTGTTTCGGAGGCGTCACTTGGCTGAATTGATCAATTCCACCGTCGGGCGCATGTTTGCGGATACCGCCGCCCGTTTTCCGAACCGCAGCGCCGTTGAATCCGGCAGCGGTCAGGTCAGCTATGCTCAGCTGGACACGCTTACCGACGCGCTCGCCGCTTCGCTGCTGAAGCTCGGCGTAAAAAAAGGTGACCGCATCGGGATATGGTGCGGCGACAGACCGCATTTTCTCTACATCTATCTGGCGGCCGAGAAAATAGGCGCTGTTGCCGTGCTTTTCAATACGGCTCTCGGTGCCTCGGAGCTGAGCGCCCTTCTGAAAAAGACGGACGTTGAGCTTCTTTTTTACGACGAAGGCAGCAAGGGCGTGAACTTTGCCGAAACGGTCGCGGCTCTCGGCCTGAGCCGGGCGCGCTATCTGCCCGATTTCATCGAACAGACGGGCAGCGCCCCCGACGCCGCGGATATCCCCGCTCTCGAAGCGGCAAAGGCCGCCGTAGCTCCCCCGGATGTGGACGCCGTGATATTTACCTCGGGCACTTCCGGTACGGCAAAGGGCGTTGAGACCACTCATTTTGCCCGCGTCAACGTGGCCATGGCCCAGGTCCGCACGATAGATATGGACGAGAACGACAAGCTCTGCGTGGCTCTGCCCATGTTCCACTGCTTTGGGCTGACGGGCACCGTGCTTGCCGCCCTTGCCTGCGGCGCATGCCTGTATTTCCCGCCTCAAAGACGCACGCGCTATCTGCTGGAGGCCGTTTCCGAGCACAAATGCACCGTCCTCAGCGCCGTTCCCACCCTTTTCGGCGCCATAATAGCGCATACCGATCTTGACCGGTACGATCTGAGCTCTCTGCGCACGGGATACATAGGCGGCTCGGTCTACACCTCGGATTTCTTCATCCGCGTTGAAAGGGCCCTTGATTTTTCCCTCGCTCCCTCGCTCGGGCAAACCGAGGCCACGGCCGGGCTCACCTTTATTTCCCCGAAAGAGCCGCTCGCTCTGCGCTGCTCCACCGTTGGCCGTTTCATGGACGGCATCGAAGGCCGCATCACCGATATACGCAGCGGCAAGCCCCTCCCGGTGGGCAAAGAGGGCGAGATACAGATACGCGGCTGGAGCGTCATGCTGCGCTATACCGGAGAGCCCGAGCTCACCGCCGAGACGGTGGACTCCGACGGCTGGCTGCATACGGGCGACCTCGCGTACATGGATGAAAACGGCTGCCTGCATATGACGGGCCGTCTGAAAGAGATAATCATTCGCGGCGGTGAAAACATCGCCCCGGGCGAACTAGAAGCCGTCATTGCCGCCGATCCGCGCGTTCGTGAGGTGAAGGCCGTGGCGGTGCCCGACGACCATTACGGCGAAGAGGTCTGCGCATGCATTGTGCCTGCCGCGTCCGCCGGCGCGATCGGCGCGGAGGAGATCATCTCCCTCTGCTCGTCCGAGCTTGCCGCCTACAAGGTTCCGAAATACGTGCTTTTCATGGACGAGCTGCCCAAGACCTCCAGCGGAAAGATCTCTCTTTCCCGGCTGAAGGAACTCGCAAAAGAAAAACTGTCTCTGTGATAAAATCAGTAATATCAAAACAGGAGGATATATCTTTATGCCGAAATTCATTACCGCTCAGGAAGCCGCCGCCCTTATCCCCGATCACGCTACCGTTGGCGTATGCGGCATGGGACTTGCCGGATGGCCCGAGGAGATCGCCTGCGCCATCCGCGACCGCTTTAAAGAGACCGGTCATCCCTGCGATCTTGACGTGCATCAGGGCAGCGCCATGGGCGACTGGAAGACCCGCGGCATCACCCGGCTCGGCGAAGCCGGCCCCGGTCTTGTCACGCGCTGGAGCGGCGCTCATGTCGGCTCTGCTTTTGCCATGCGCGACCTTGCTCTCGACAATAAGCTTCAGTGCTGGTGCCTGCCTCAGGGCGTCATAGTAAACCTCTGGCGCGAGATAGCCGCCGGACGTCCCGGATTGATAACCAAGGTCGGTCTTGGCACCTTCGTCGACCCCCGCGTACAGGGCGGCAAGATGAACGAGTGCACCACCGAGGACCGCGTCGAGCTCATCAACTTCATGGGCGAGGAATATCTTTTCTACAAGGGCTTTAAGTGCGACGTGGCTCTGCTGCGCGGCACCGTGGCCGATGAGAACGGAAACGTCACCTTCGATCACGAAAGCTTTATTACCGAGGCTCTGCCCGTGGCTACCGCCGTGCGCAACTCCGGCGGCATAGTCATAGTCCAGGTCGAATATCTCGCCAAGAAGGGCACTCTCAAGCCCAAGGACGTGCGTATACCCGGAATACTCGTTGACTACGTCGTTCAGGCCACCACTCAGGACGCCTGCTGGCAGACCGAGGGCATCTACTATGAGCCCGCTTTCTCCGGCCAGATCAAAAAGCCCATGGACTCCATCGAGCGCATGAAGTTCGACGAGCGCAAGATAATCTGCCGCCGCTGCGCCATGGAGGTCACCAAAGGCGACGTTATCAACGTAGGCGTGGGCATCCCCGCCGATATGGCGAAGGTCATCAACGAGGAGAACCCCGCATACATAGATCAGATAACCATGAGCACCGAGAGCGGCATGGTCGGCGGCGTTCCCT
>JAGDDB010000303.1 GCA_017958265.1 Oscillospiraceae bacterium
ACCGCTGCCGCGAAATGCCGTATGCCCCGATAATTTCGGGGCTGCCGCAAAGCTCTTTCGCTTTGCGGCAGCCCCCCATTCCCGCGGGTTCGCCGGACGCCTCCGGCCCGTTCAATAAGGCGAAGCGTGCTGTATCTCACACGCCTGCCCGGCGTCCCGAACCTATTATCCCTCGCCGCCCGGCAAATAAACGCCCGCGGCGGAGGATGTTATTTCCTCTCTATCGCTCTTTTGGCCGCCTCGGCTATCCTCTCGGCGGTCAGAGCGTATTCCTTCCTCAGGAAATCCTCCGTGCCCACCTGTCCGAAGCGGTCGTCCGTACCGACCATCTCGATGGGCGCCGGCACGGTCTTTACGCATGCTTCCGCGACCGCGCTGCCGAGACCGCCGTATATGTTATGGTTTTCCGCGGTCACTATCGCGCCGGTCTCCTCCGCGCATTTGGCGATCAGCTCGGTATCGACGGGCTTCCAGGTGAACATATCCGCCACACGCGCGGAAACGCCGTCCGCCGCCAGCAGATGCGCGGCCCTCAGCGCCTCTGCCACCATTATGCCGCTTGCGATTATCGTTACGTCCGTACCGTTTCTCAGCAGGTTGCCCTTGCCTATCTGGAAGCTGCTTCCCTTCTCGTATATCGAAACGGAGCTTTTGCGGGCCATGCGGATATAATATACGCCGTATACGTCCGCCTGCTGGCGCACGGTGTCGGCCAGCTGCACGGGGTCACAGGGCTCAATCAGGGTGATATCCGGTATCGCGCGCAGCACGGCCATGTCCTCAAAGGGCATGTGCGTGCCTCCGTTGTACGCTGCGGTCACGCCCGGATCGCTGCCTACGATGCGCACATTCAGCTTTGCGTAGGCGGCGGAAATGAAGATCTGATCGCACACTCTGCGCGAAGCAAAGGGCGCGAAGCTGTGACAGAACGGTATCTTTCCCGTAAGCGACAGCCCGGCGGCCACGCCTATCATGTTCGCCTCGGCTATGCCGCACTGTATCGCCCTGTCGGGGTATTTCGCGAAAAAGGGCTTCATGCCCGATGAGCTTATGAGGTCCGCGTCCAGCGCGACGATATTCTTATTGCTTTCCGCCAGCTCCATCAGCGTGGAGCAGTATGCTTCGCGCATGAGCTGCTCGGCGGGCTTGAGTTCGTTTTTTACTTTAAACATTCCCCGTCCCCCCTCACTTCAGCAGCGCGGCCCTGGCTTCGTCAAGGACGGCGCCCGCTTTTTCAAGGGCTTCCTTCATCTGCTCGGGCTTGAAATTGATATGATGGTTGTTGACGATGTTTTCTGCGAAACAGCAGCCGTGTCCCTTTTGCGTATGCATGACTATGGCGCTGGGCGCTCCCGTATTGGCCTTTGCCTCGGCAAAAGCCTTATAGAGCTTTTCGATATCGTGCCCGTCGGTCTCGATGGTGTTCCAGCCGAAAGCGCGCATCTTCGCCGCGATATCTCCGGTATCCATGACGTCCTTGGTATAGCCGTCCAGCTGCTGACCGTTCACGTCGATTATGGCCGTGAGCCTGTCGAGACCGTAGTGCCCGGCAAACATGAAGCCTTCCCAGTTCTGGCCCTCGTCCAGCTCGCC
>JAGDDB010000304.1 GCA_017958265.1 Oscillospiraceae bacterium
AATATTCCGACGTCGAGGCCGAGATCATCGAGCTCATGAAGAAGGCGGAGGAAGTACGCGCCGCCATGCTCAGGCAGATCGACGAGGATGCGGTCGTTTTCGAGCCGCTGTCCAAAGCCTACGGACTGCCTAAGGATACCGAAGAGCAGAAGGCCGAAAAGGCCCGCATAATGGAAAAATGCCTGCGCGACGCCTGCTCCGTTCCCATGGAGATCATGGTAAAGTGTTGCGAGGGCATTGAACTGCAGAAGGAATTTGCCGCAAAGGGCAGCACGCTCGCTCTTTCCGACGCCGGCGTAGGAGCCGCTTTCTGCCGCGCCGCGCTCCAGGGCGCGAGCCTGAACGTGTTTATCAACACGAAGGCAATGACCGACAGAGAGTACGCGGAAGAGCTGAACAAAAAAGCACTTGCCATGCTGGATAAGTACGTTCCCGAAGCGGACGAGATCTTTGAAAGCGTATTCGGCAGACTGAAAGCGTAAAGGAGTTTGTAGCAATGGCTGAAATACTCAAAGGCAAAGAAGTCGTAGCCGCGATGAAGGAAAAAATGATCGCCGATGTGGAAGCGCTGCAGGCAAAGGGCGTTCAGCCTACGCTCGCAATAGTCCGCGTAGGCGAGAGAGGCGACGACATCAGTTATGAAAAGGGAGCCATGACCCGCTGTAAGGGCATCGGGGTTGAAGTGAAGAACTTTGTTCTTCCCGCCGACGCCGCTCAGGAAGATCTGGTCAAGGTCATAGACGAGGTGAACGCCGACAGCTCCATTCACGGCTGCCTGCTGTTCAGACCCCTTCCCAAGCATATCGACGAAAACTTCGTCCGCAACAGGCTCGCTCCGGAAAAGGACGTGGACGGCATAACCGATCTGAGCATGGCCGGCACCTACGCCTGCACCGAGCTGGGTTATCCGCCCTGCACGCCTACCGCCTGCATGGAGATACTCGATCATTTCGGCATCGATCTCACCGGCAAAAAGGTAGTCGTGATAGGCCGCAGCCTCGTCGTGGGCAAGCCCGCCGCCATTATGGCCATACGCAAGAACGGCACAGTCACCGTATGCCATACCAAGACCAAGGATATGGCGGCCGTCTGCCGTGAGGCCGACATCGTGATCGCCTGCGCGGGCAAAGCCGGCGTGGTAGGCGAGGGCTTCTTCAAAGAAGGACAGATCGTGATCGACGTGGGCATCAACTTCGACGAAGAGGGCAACATGAAGGGCGATGTGGACTTCGAGGCCGCCGAGCCCGTCGTTGCCGCCATCACTCCCGTTCCCGGCGGAGTAGGCACGGTCACCACCAGCGTGCTTGTCAAGCATGTGATCGAGGCGGCTAAGAAGACCGTAAAATAAAAACCTTACCGCAGCGGAAAATTTCTGTTGTTTATTTGCGCTTTCTTTGATATAATCACAAAAGGAAGCGCGGGCGGGGCATGCGGCGCAATGCCGCAGCGCCGTGCGACAAAGAAAATTAACAGGTAATTTCAACATCAGAGAGGATTTTTCAATATGATCATTATTGCCGAAAAGATCAACGGATCCATTCCCTCCGTGGCAAAAGCGATCTCCGAGAAGGACGAAGCCTTCCTGCGCGATCTTGCCGTCAGACAGTCCGAAGCCGGCGCGACCTACATCGACGTCTGCTCCTCTGTCGCCCCCGAGGTGGAGTTTGATACCATGCGCTGGATGCTGGACCTCGTGCAGGATGCTACCGATACTCCCATCAGTGTCGACAGCCCCAATGCTGAGTGCCTCGTACAGCTTCTGCCTTATGTGAAAAAGCCCGGTCTTGTCAACTCCGTTTCCGGCGAGGGCAACAAGATCGACCTCGTTTTCCCTGCAATAGCGGACACCAAGTGGGAAGTAATGGCCCTGCTCAGCGACGACACCGGCATACCCAAGTCCGCCGCGGATCGTCTGAGAGTTTTCGATAATATCATGGCCGCAGCCGAGAAGTACGGCATCGCTCCCAACAGAATACATATCGATCCCCTGGTTGAGATGCTCTGCACCTCCGAGGACGGTATCGCCATGGTCATCGAGGTCATCACCTCCATCAAAAAGAGATATCCCACCATCCATATCAGCGGCGCGGTCAGCAACATTTCCTTCAACCTGCCCGCACGTAAGCTGGTAAACATCGGCTTTGTCGTGCTTGCGATGAACGCAGGCATGGACAGCGCCATTTTCGATCCTCTGGACAAGCAGCTTCTCGGCGTTATCTACGCCACCGAAGCGCTGCTCGGAATGGACGATTTCTGCATGGAGTATATCACTGCGTTCAGAGAAGAAAGGATCGCAGCGGTAAATAAAAAGAAATAAAAAAGAGAAAAAAGAGCAAAGCAAATTAAGGAGAAATTTTTTACAGGAGGAATTTTTCATGTCTAAGATCGAAGAAGTCGCAGCTGCAGTAGAAAAAGGCAAGGTTAAGATCGTTGCGGGTCTTGTCCAGGAGGCTCTTGATGAGGGCGCTTCCGCTGCCGAAATCCTCAACACCGGTATGATCGGCGCCATGGCCGTTGTCGGTGAAAAGTTCAAGAACAACGAGATATTCGTGCCCGAGATGCTGATCGCCGCCCGTGCCATGAAGAAGGGCGTCGAGGTCCTCACTCCTCATCTGAAGGCAGCCGGCACCGAGTCCGCAGGCAAGCTGATCCTCGGCACCATCGCCGGGGACCTCCATGACATCGGCAAGAACCTCGTCGGAATGATGATCGAGGGCGCAGGCTTTGAAGTTATCGACCTGGGCGTTGACGTACCGGCCGAGAAGTTCATTGAAGCCATGAAAGAAAACCCCGACTGCAAGATCGTTGCTCTGTCGGCTCTTCTGACCACCACCATGCCCGCCATCAAGGACACTATCGACGCGATCGTAGCTGCAGGTCTCCGCGATACCGTCAAGATCATGATCGGCGGCGCTCCCGTGACCCAGGCCTTTGCCGATGAAGTAGGCGCCGACGGCTACTCCGAAGACGCTGCTTCCGCTGCCGAGCTTGCCAAGAAGCTCAAGGCTGACTGGGAGAAGTGATCCCAATGACGGGCCCTACGGCCCGGAATTCAAAGCATTTCTAAAAACCACCGATGAGGGACCGTACCGGTTTTCGGATACGGTCCCTTTGGCATAATCAGACGGAACCTATAGCAGACGGAACCTATACGAACCCGCTTCAAACGGCGCTCTTTCGGCGCTTTTCGTCTCTCCGCTCTTGGCGGGCGTCAGCCCGCCCGCGATCGTCGGGACGAAAATCACCTGAAATATCATCCGCTTGAAGTCCGAAGGAGTTTTGCCGGAG
>JAGDDB010000305.1 GCA_017958265.1 Oscillospiraceae bacterium
CTCCGGCAAAACTCCTTCGGACTTCAAGCGGATGATATTTCAGGTGATTTTCGTCCCGACGATCGCGGGCGGGCTGACGCCCGCCAAGAGCGGAGAGACGAAAAGCGCCGAAAGAGCGCCGTTTGAAGCGGGTTCGTATAGATTTCGTCTGCTTAAATGTTCCAGCCGCTTAAAGCGAGCTCGGCGTTCTCCGCTGAGCATTTCAGCAGCGTTTCCGCGCTTTCTCCGGGCATGAGCGAGATAAAGTTGCTTTCCGAGAATACCGGAAGCAGCGTCCTGCCCGTCTCGGCATCTTTCAGCCTCAGCTCTATCATGATAGCCGGGACGTCCGAGCGGTTTACAAGCACCGCCTTAAATCCCTCCTCCGTTTTTTCGAGAGCCGAGTCAAGCTTCGCCTTTTTCAGGCTTCTGAGAGCACGGTAATCCGTGTGGTTCCAGCCGTTTGTCCAATAAAAGTTTACCACATCCCGTTCCCCCTGCTCCGAAACCGTAAGCCTGATGAAGCTCACCTCGTCCATCCAGCGCGGGGCCTCCGCTGCGTATTCCGCGCTGTCGGCAGGCATGTCTTTTTCCGTTATATCGCTCCGAAGCCGCTCCCACGACAGGCTGAACAGCTCCGTACGCAGCGTCAGCCGCCTCGGTTTTGACGTAGCGTTTACAAGCACTATCTCTTCTCTCAGAACGTCGTATATCGCGTTTACGGGGCGGCAGGCGTCCTTACAGCCCTGATAGCCGCCGTTGACGTCATAGCGGCTGTCATAGGTCTGCCATACCATCGACGGCCATGCGGGATTGCTCATCCACATTATCATGCCCTGCGACTGTCCAGCGAACACGGCCTCGAACATGGCTTTATGGTTTGAGTAATCGAACAGCTGCGCCGTTTGGACGAAATCCTCAAATCCGTCCCAGGCTCCGTAGCTTTCCTCCATCTGCCTGAGGTACTCTCCGGCCTTCTGCGCGCTGTCGCGGCAGAAATCATGCAGGGCCCATACCTCGTCTATCGGCCATTCGTGCTCGGGCGTGAGCATTTCCCTCATGCTCTCTAAAGAAGGTATGTTTATCATGCCTCTTTCGCTGTGGAGCGTATGGTAGGTATGTCCGAAGTAGTATTCCGGTCCCAGAGCTCCGTAGGGGCCGAAGCCGCTTACGAGTCCGACGGCCGAATGCGGGATATATATCCTCGTGCCGTCCTCCTCGCGGCAGAGTTTTTCCAGCGCCTTGTTCAGGCTGTCCGGAGGCATGCCCTCATTTCTCCCGCAGTACAGCGCCACGCAGGGGTGACGGCGGTTTTTTCTGACCTTGTCGCAGGCGTTGCGCATAAACATATCCTCATCGTCCGGATCCGGTCCGTCACAGGTATTTGCCAGCCAGAAATCGTCCCATACAAGTATCCCGTATCTGTCGCAGGCAGCGTAAAACGCTTCATTGTTGGTCATTCCGACCCAGTTGCGTATCATCGTAAAATTGAGATCTTTGTGAAAGCGCACCCTCGTATCGTAATCCTCTTCGGTGCACGCAAGGTCTGCGTCGTCCATGCCCCAGTTGCCTCCGCGGCATATTATCCTCACACCGTTGCAGTATATCTTCATGGGCCACTGTCGGTCATAGCTCAGTTCCCTTACGCCGAAATCAAATTTGCACGTATCGCTGACTTCGCCGTTTTCAAATGCCTCCAGCAAGGCCGTATACAGAAATTGATCACCGTAGGTATTGGGCCACCAAAGCTTTGCCTTTTCCAGCGTAACTTCCGCAGCGACTTTCTTTTTTTCTCCCGCTGCGAGCATGACCTCGGCGCTTTCGAAAACAACGCCCGCCGGGGAAATGCTTCCGCGGAAAGCCGCCTTAACGGCTCTTTCCGATGTGTTTCTCAGCTCGGTCTCAACAGTGAGGCGCGCATCCCCGCCCTTTTCAAGCTTTGTTTTTACCCAGGAGTTTTCCGCAAGGACTGCGCCGACGCTGCGGCTGAAATACACTTTTCCGTATATTCCCGAATTGCGTCCGCGTATGGTCGTGACCCAATCCCATCCCGCGCTTGCGTGTATCGTGGGGTTATCCGCTCCCAAGGGCCCGCCGTTGGGGCCCGAGCTTTCGAGCGTATGTACCTTTACCGGACCCGGATTTGCGTTTTTACGTATCAGCACCGCAAGAGCGTTTCCCGTTTTTTTCACGGCGGCCGTAATATCGAACTTTGCCCGTATGAAAGCGCCGTTGATATCTCCCAGCTTTTCCCCGTTCAGCCAAACCTCCGCTTTCCAGTTTATCGCATCGAAGTTCAGCCATAATCTGCCGCTGCCTTCCGGCTCGTCAAAACGCATACGATACCAGTAATCGCAGTTGAAATAGGCGTCCGATACCTGGAACTGATCGTCGCCAATATCGGGGTCAAGAACGGCCCCCGCCCTCATCCAGCTTACAAGCGCCGTGCCGGGCACCTCGGCGGGCAGCCATTCCGTATCGTCATACTGTCCGCTCAGTTCTTTTCCCGAGGCGTTTACATCCTCCGCTCTCGCGATCCGCCATGCTCCGCCGTTTTCGTAAGGCCGGCTTCCTTCGCCGAATATCTGCATTTTTTCCATAATGATCGGCCGTCCGTCGGTCACATACATCACGGGGCGAACATAACGTGCCCGGCAGTTCAGCTCAAAAACGCTTTCCTTTTCTCCCGTATGATCCGCTTCCGACAGCGGCAGCCAGTTTTCACTATCGTCGGATACCTGAAGCTGTATCGTGTCCGGGCCCTCCCGCCAGGTCAGAAAGGCCTTTCGCAGCGCGCAGTTTTCCTTAAGA
>JAGDDB010000306.1 GCA_017958265.1 Oscillospiraceae bacterium
CTCATCAGCGCCTTTTACGGGCTGATGCTGGTCGTCAGCGCCTCTGCCACCTACTCAACCCATGTGTACGCCGCCGTGCAGCTTGCCGCGATACTGATAGGTCTGTGTCTGTTTCTGCTGTTCTCTCTTCTCAACAGCGAGACCTTCACGGACAAGTGGTATCTGCTTATCGTATTTGAGCTGCTCATGGCCGGCGCTCTGCTGATATGGGGCGTGGAGGGCGGCACCGGGAACCGCAGCTGGCTGCGCTTTGCCGGGATAGGCATACAGCCCTCCGAGGTCATAAAGCCCTGCTTCGTGCTGCTGCTGGCGAAGCACATGTCCGCTCTGCGCCGCACGGAGAGGGGCGTATCATTTTTCCCGGCGCTGCTGTCGCTCCTTGCGCACTTTGCCTTTATGTTCCTGCTGATAGTTTACACCAGCTCGGACCTCGGCTCCGCCCTGGTATTTTTGGTGATATTCGTCGCGATGATCTTCGCGGGGGGTGTAAAACCGATATGGTTTTTGGCCGGTCTTGCCGCCTGCGGCGCCCTTGCCCCGCTGATTTGGAAATACATGCTCGGAGAATATCAGCGCGCCCGCATCCTCGCGCCGTACTTTCCCGAGCTCGTGGATCCCGACGGTCTGGGCGTGACCTGGCAGGTGCGGCAAAGCCGCGCCGCCATAGCCTCGGGCGGGCTCACGGGACGCGGCTATATGAAGGGTGTCCTGTCTCAGTCGGACATGCTGCCCTACAAGCATACGGATTTTGTTTTCTCCGTGTGCGGCGAGGAATTCGGCATGGTCGGCTGCATCCTCATAGTGCTGCTGCTGACTATCATCATACTTCGCTGCATCTACGTGGGCATGCACTGCGGCAGCTATATGAACATGCTCATCTGCGTGGGCTTTTCGGCAATGCTGACCTTTCAGGCCTTTGAAAACATAGGCATGTGCCTGGGGCTGACGCCCGTAATAGGCATTACCCTGCCCTTTTTCAGCTACGGCGGCTCATCCGTGGTATGCTGCTTTGCCTGCATGGGAATAGTATCCGGAATACGAATGCGGCCGCGGACAAGTCCGCGGCGCAAAAGATCAAGGGGAAGAGACGTAAGGTGACGTGGTCCATTCCTGCCCTCCGAAGCGTCTGTCTTCGGGCAGCGACAGCACATACAGGTCCGTTGCCCGCGCTTCCGTGAGCATGAGCGGATATGCTTTTCCGCTCGACGGCTTTGTTATCACCGCAAAAGACTCATCCGCGCTTTTAAGCACCTGCCTTCCGCGGCCGTTCATCGCCAGCACTCTGGCGTAGGGCGGCCTTTTCGTATTTTCTCCGGCCTTTATGCCTATGAAGGCGCACATGACCGCGCGGCGTATCCTTGCCTGCGGATATCGCTTTGCCGCCGCGGCGGCATACAGGCTGTCAAGTCCCGTGGCGCTTCTGGCCGCCTTCGCTATCCTGTCTCCCATTCCGTCCTCCGCGTCCGGAAGCTCCGCAAGCTCTTCGGCCGTCATGCTCCTGAGCCTTGCGAGCACCGCGCTTTCGAGAAGGCGCATATCCGACCTCGGCTCCGCGCGGAATATCTCCGCCGCTTTCAAAGGCAGCGCCGGAGTCATGTCCTCCGCTTTCCTCAGCTCCGAGGCCGCCGGGAAGGCGCCGCTGCGCTTTATCGGCAGCGGCCTTATATCCGAGCCGAGCCGCTTAAGGGCCTTTATGTACTCCACGGCGAGTATATCGTTCCGCTCCCTCAGCAGAGGCAGCGCCTTGCCGGAAATGCTTTCCGCCGCTCTCTGTACGGCGGCGGCATAGGACATTCCCTCCGCCAGTTTTCCTTTTATCTCGGCGTCCGCCGCGCCCGTGAGCAGCAGTTCCGCGGTCTCGTCCAGCAGCGCCGCGTCCCCGCTTTCGCTTCCGAAGGCCATTGCGTCCACGCATCCGAGACTGTCCAGTATCGCCGCGGACGCCGAGGCGAAGCGTTCCGCGGAGGAGAGCGCATAGGGCACGGGCAGCTCGAGCACCAGGTCCGCCCCGCATTCGACCGCGGCCTTTGCGCGGACGTGCTTTTCATATGCCGCCGCTTCTCCGCGCTGAACGAAATTGCCGCTCATCACGCATACCGCGGCGGCGTCCCCTCCGCAAAGCTCCTTTGCCCGGCGGATGTGGTATTCATGTCCCTTGTGGAAAGGATTATATTCCGCCGCAATTCCGATAATTGTCATAAAAATCACCAAAAACTGTTGTTTTCTGTCTCAAATGTGTTTATATTATTGATTATATACTTCGTCAAAGCCCATATCAATCGAAAGAAGGAAGTCAAATATGAAAATACTTGTTGTGAATGCGGGAAGCTCTTCCCTCAAATATCAGGTATTCGACATGGAGACCGAGTCTGTCCTTGCCAAAGGCAACTGTGAGCGCATCGGCACGGACGGCTCGTTTCTTACGCACAAGCACGCCGACGGCCGCAAGAAGGAATACCATGAGCACATGCCCAACCACACCGCAGCCATACATCTGGTGTTCAAGGCTCTGACCGATCCCGACACGGGCGTCATCTCCGATATGAGCGAGATCGGCGCCGTCGGCCACAGGGTCCTTCACGGCGGCGACAGATTTTCTCAGTCCGTTCTCGTTACCGAGGAAGTCGAAAAGGCCATCGAGGACAATATCCCCCTGGGCCCGCTCCACAACCCTGCCAACCTCATGGGCATAAAGGCCTGTCAGGAAGTGATGCCGGGCACGCCCCACGTCGCGGTGTTCGATACGGCCTTCCATCAGACCATGCCGCCCGAGGCTTTCATGTACGCCCTGCCTTATGAGTATTACACCAAGCACAAGGTGCGCCGCTACGGTTTCCACGGCAGCTCGCACCGTTATGTTTCCGCCGAGGCGGCCCGTCTGCTCGGCCGCGAGGGCGATCCCGAGCTGAAGATAGTCACCTGCCATCTCGGCAACGGCTCTTCGTTTGCCGCGGTAAAGGGCGGAAAATGCATCGATACCTCCATGGGCATCACCCCTCTTGAGGGCATCCCCATGGGCACCCGCTCCGGCTCCATCGACCCTGCCATACTCCAGTTCGTCATGGACAGAGAGCATATCGATATCGCCGAAATGACCCGCATACTCAACAAGGAATCCGGCATGCTCGGCGTCAGCGGCATTTCCTCCGACTTCCGCGATCTTGAGGCCGCCGCCGGCGAGGGCAATGAGCGCGCCATCCTCGCGCGCAGCATGTTCATACACAGCGGCTCCAAGCTCATCGCCTCCTATGCCGCCGTCATGGGCGGAGTGGACGCGGTCGTCTTCACCGCCGGCGTCGGCGAAAACGACGCCGACATTCGCCTTAAGATGGTCGAAAAGCTCGGTTTCATGGGCATAGCGATCGATCCCGCCAGGAACAACGTCCGCGGCAAGACCGCCGAGCTGTCCCCCGACGGGGCGAAGGTCAAGGTCTTCCTCATCCCCACCAACGAGGAGCTGGTGATCGCCCGCGATACCGAGGAGATAGTGGAAAAGCTGAAATAAAGGCAAAACGGAATATATGATATAAAAAGCGCTGCCGCAAAACGTTGTTTTGCGGCAGCACGGTTTTTATGAGCATTTCAGTATTATGACCGGTATTTCCGGTCTGTTGAATACCCGGGGTATGCCCTCGGCGCCGGAAAGCCCGCGGGATACTATCATCTCGCAGCCGCCGCGGGAAAACTCGCCTCCGTCAAATTCGGGCAGCAATGTCATGCCCGTATCCAGCAGGCCCCCCACTATCGGGAGGCGGATAAGGCCGCCGTGCTTATGGCCGCTGAGCACAAGGTCAAATCCTGCTTCGGCATAATCGGCGAACATATCCGGGCGGTGGGCCAGAAGGATACTGAATTCGTCACTGTCCGGCGGCAAAAGCGTCTTCCCTGTTTTTGCAAAGTTTTCCGGTCCGTTGGGATCGTCCACGCCCGCCAGGAGCATGCTTTCCCCGCCTCTTGTCAGCTCGACGCTTTCTCCCCGAAGCAGCCTTACTTCACTCTGCTTCAGCTCTTCCAGATAATCGGACTTGCCTTTATTCGCCCATTCGTGGTTGCCGGTAACATAGTACATCGGAGCGATCCCGCCCAACGCGCCGAAAAGCTCGAGCACGCTGTCCCGATCGCCCGCACGGTCTATCATATCCCCGGTAAACACGATCATGTCCGCCCCGGTCTTTTCCACGGCCCGAATTATCAGTTCATTGATATCCCTGCTGTGCAGGTCGGATATCTGAACGATCCTGAAGCCGTCAAAGGCCGGCGGGATCTTATCCGAGCTCAGCTCATAATATACGGTCTTTATATTGTAGGCGCTCGGCAGCAGCACGGCCGCGGCCATAAGCAGCACCGCCAAAAAGATACGCGCGAGTTTTTTCAATGCTCAATTTTCCTTATCACGAAGATATATGTGCTTGGTATTGCCGGAGTCGGACTGCCTCGCGTCTATCTCAAAGCGTCCGATGGCACGGATGAGCGAAGTCAGCTTCTTGTATCCGAAATTACGCGGGTCGAAATCGGGCTGCTTTTTCAGCAGCAGATTTCCCAGCTCTCCCATGAATACATATCCGTCCTCGTCGGCTATGTCGGAAACGGAATCCGCGATGAGCTTGACTATGCTCTCGGGGATGCCGTTTTCCGCCGCCTCGTCCTTTTTGGCGGCGCGCCCGCCCCTGTCCGCGGCCGCAGCGGCCTCGGCTTTGACTTTGGCGGTCTGCTTTTTGGGGCTTTGGGCTTTCTTTGCCGTCTTCTGCGGCTCGTCGGCGCCCCTTATCACTTCGATATAGATAAACTTGTCGCAGGCTACTCTGAAAGCCACGGGAGTTTTCTGCTCTCCCATGCCTATCACCTTCATGCCGGCCTCCCGCAGGCGTATCGCGAGGCGCGTAAAATCGCTGTCGCTCGATACGATGCAGAAACCGTCGGTCTTGCCCTCGTAAAGGATATCCATAGCGTCTATGATCATGGCCGAGTCCGTGGAGTTTTTGCCTGTGGTATAGCTGTACTGCTGTATGGGCGTGATGGCGTTTTCCAGCAGCGCGCTCTTCCATGCCGCCACGTTGGGCGAGGTCCAGTCCCCGTATATGCGCTTTACGGTAGGCGTACCGTAAATGGCCGCCTCCTCCAGCACGGATTTAAGGCTGTTGCGCGGGACGTTCTCGGCGTCGATGAGCACTGCGAGACGCAGGTCTTTTATTTCATTTGCCGTTTTTTTCACCTCCCTTTTTCAGCCGGGCTTCACCGGCTGTTTGTCTTATTTTATCAGTTTTTTCAGTTTCGGGCAACGCAATAATTGTCGAAGCGTTCGAGCGGCGTTCCCTTTTCCGCGCCCGCCGGAGCTATATACAGCGCGCCCCGGGGCGGCGAGTCGCCGAAGCGGAAGCGTCCGAAGGCGCTCACCTGCCTGAAAGCGGCCTCGGGATCCGCGTATACAACGCTTTCGATGAATTCTTCCGGCGGAGTGCGGGAATAAAACAGCGCGAAAATATACGGCATGTTCACCCGGCCGCTTATCCATATTTCCCCGTCGTCGTCAAGCTCCATGGCATACTCCGTCGCCTCGCCCAGACCCTCGAAAAACATCGGCGACAGACTTTTCGCGTACGCTCCGAAATAAAAATTCGCAAAC
>JAGDDB010000307.1 GCA_017958265.1 Oscillospiraceae bacterium
GGCGTCCTTTTCGTCCAGCACCCTGCCGCACACGATCATCGGCCACACATACAGTGCCGCTATTATCAGCCAGCTCATTAAGGAGATCCGGGGCGATGATTCCCCCGCCATGTAGCCGAACAGATCGCGCACCTTATCGCCGCTGTAACCGTTCGTGTAGTATACGGCAAGGAACCAGCCTGCGATCAGCAGCAGCGTCCCTGCCTTTTTAAGTCCCTTTTTCTTAAAACCCTTATACAGGCACATTCCCGCCGCCGGATAAAGGCAGTATGCAAAATAGCAGCCAAAGGCGGCGAAATTAGAGCCTAACTTCGTAACATCGGCAAGTCTTTCGTTGATAACGAAATCAAAGAGAGAGCCGAGTATTATGCCGATAACGCACACCGCCGCGACCCCGCAGGATAATTTGTCCGATACGCCGAGAATTTTACGGCTACTCTTCATTTTTTCCTCCACAGTTTTTTTCGGATATATCGAACGGTTTTTCCGGGAAGAGCCGATATTCCCCCGCCCTTATTCTCCGATTTTTTAATTCATTCGGGATAAGTACGCCCCCGGCAGCGGGAGTCCGTCATGACTGTCCCCCGTAATACTCCATGGATATCTCGTCTTCTTCTATCAGGACCGTATTCTGATTCAGCGCGCGGATGACCTCGTCCGCCGCCTTGTAAACCGTGGCCTTGTCCGCGCCGTCAAAATAGCATACCAGGGTATATTCATGGGTGATCTCCCCCGTTTCGTCCGTCCATGCGCCGGTGGCGTCCTGAAGAGTATAGCCCTCAAAGTATTTCAGACACACCGCGTCCACGATGTCCCGGGCCTCCTCCCGGCTGTGTTCGGGCCGGTAAGTGTCCTTGTCGTTGGTCCCCACATACATGACGTATTGCGTGCTTTTGCCCGCCTCCCCCGCCGGAGCGTCTGCATTGCCGTTATGGGTCAGCAGCAATACGAGGCACAGCGCCGAGCAGCAAAGGCCCAGTATGGCAAGGATCAGGGCAAGGACCGTCGTATTCTTTTTCATTATGCCGTTATCTCCTTTGATCAGCTGTTTTGAGAATGTAATTATAGCAGACGCGGTAGGTATATTCAAGATTTCAGGCGTCGGGCCCGTTTGATTTTCGCTCCGTAACGGCCCTTCTTTTGCCGAATTCCCGTTTATGTGATATCTCATCGAAATAACGCTTGACAATTCAGGTCTACTGTTATAGACTGCATTTGGTCGATGTTAATAGACCTGCATAAAGGGGTGATTTGCCGTAATGGAAAACAAAATACTCTGCGAAAGTGATTTTCGCTTTATGGATCTTGTCTGGGAAAGTGAGCCCGTCAGTTCCATGAAGCTCGCCGAGCTGTGTCTGGAAAAGCTCGGGTGGAAAAAGTCCACCGTTTTTACAATGATCAAAAAGCTCTCTCACAAAGGCCTTATCAAAAGCGAAAATGCCGTCGTAACTTCCCTCCTGGGTCGCCGCGAGATCGAAAGCAGCGAGAGCAGTCTTTTCGTCTCCCGTACCTTCGGCGGCTCCCTTCCCTGCTTTGTCGCAGCCTTTTTAGGCGGCGGCAACCGCATTTCACCCGAGGACGCCTCGGAGCTTCGACGGCTTATAGACGAATATGAAGAGAAGTGATCCCGGAGCGTATGTGTCCTTATAAGGAGAAATACAATGACTGCCGTATTTATCAGTATCATCAACATGAGCATCACCGCATCCGCGGTGATAGCCGCCGTTCTTATTGCGCGCCTCATACTTCGGCTTTTGAATGCTCCGCGTAAGTATTCCTATTTTCTTTGGCTTGCGGCGGCGTTCAGACTGTGCTGCCCCCTGTCGCCCAGGTCCGTATTAAGCATTTTCGGCGGTTTGCGCCGCATTTCCCGCTTGCCCGCCGTTTCGGAAGGTGTTATGCGGGAATATATAAGCATTCCTTCTCCCCCTTATTCCCCCTCCGCCGCTCCGCCTTTATCCGCACAGGCCCCGGCCGCTCCCCTTTCTTCCGGCCCGGCCGCTGCGGCGATCTCCCCGGCAGACGCCGCGATGCTCGTATGGTGCCTCGGCATGGCTGTAATGCTCATTTACTGCGTCGCGGCCTGCATCCGTCTCCGCAGGGACCTTCTCGGCGCGGAAAAGGTCGGCAGCAATGTATACGCTTCCGTAAATGTGAGTACGCCGTTTGTTTTCGGTTTATTCCGCCCTAAAATATATATACCCGCCGGACTCGCCGGCGAGACCCGCCAACTCGCTCTCAGACATGAAGCTTACCATTTGAAACGGTTGGATCATATTGCCAAGCCCTTTGCCTACCTGCTGCTGACGGTACATTGGTTCAATCCGCTCTGCTGGCTCGCTTTTTTCCTTATGAGCAGGGATATGGAGATGAGCTGTGACGAAAAGATCCTTTCCGAGCTCGGCGGGCCGCACAAGGAATACGCTTACGCCCTGCTTTCCATGGGCGGGGACAAACGCTTTCCCAAACCCGGTCCGCTGAATTTCGGCGCCTCGGACGTAAAAAAACGCATTAAAAACATCCTGCGTTGGAGCCGCCCGAAAACCGTAATCACGGTAATTGCGCCTATTATCTGCCTGGCTGTTCTTGCCGCATGCGCAACGGATCCGGCCCGTGTCGAGCCTGATCCGCCCGAAGTATCCCCGGGCGCCGATGAAACCTTCTCCCCCGATGAAGACGGCGCTGCTCCGCCCTCCGAGCACGGCGAATCGGCGGAGAGCTCCCCGGACGGCGACGCTGCCTCTTCTTTTCCGGATGCTTATAGCCCCGGTGATCGGGAAGCTTCTGCCGGGGCGGCCGAACAGCAGTCTGCCTCCGAAACTCGGCCCGCGGATCTTCAAAGCGAAAACGACCTTCCCGAAACCGATGTGACCCCTTCTCCGGATAACGCATCGCTTTCGGAAGTACGGGAGGCTCAGGCGGAAAACGCTTCTCCCGTGACCGTCGGACCCGCGATGTCACCCGAGCCTGTCGAGCCCTCCGGAACAGACGAAACGGAAGAACTGCGTGAAAGCGTTTCTCCGGAAGCATACACTGTCGCCGAGCCTTTTTCCGTTTACGGCTCTTTCGGCTCCTATGAACAGGCCGCAGCGGATATCGAAAGCGATCATCCCATTGACGGAGGCGGCATCAGCCCGGGCTGGAGCATCTCCGAAACATGGGACGGCCCCGGGGCGCATCTGATCGTCGCATACCTGTACGGCGCTCCGCATACCACGTGCGGCGTTTTCATAGCCACGGATAACGGAGACGTTTACAGAATGCCCATACGGGTGTATACGGGGGAATTCACCGTCGCCGCGCCAACGAACGGGATCGCTTGTTCTCCGGACGGTTCCTCCGTATCCTGGAGCCTCGTTTTCGACAGCAGCGACGGCCGCAACGCGGATCCCCCGAAGATCTACCACTATGCCGGTACATATACATTTACGGCCGATATCGCGGAACAGACGTTCCTGACTGTTTTCCGCCCTGCGGAATGATCGGCTGTTATACATACTTCCGTTAGCAGACGGGCTGCGGCGATCTCGCCGCAGCCCGTTCGTTATATACTCACCGATAACCGATCTTCCCGCTGGACCGCCGTATCAGCGCGGCGATCTGCGCGCGCGTGGTACTGCCGCCCGGATCGACCGTGCCGTCGCCCATGCCGTTGACGATCCCGGAGCTCACGGCCCAGCGCATCGCGTCGGCTGCCCAGGCCGATACGCTGTCGGCGTCGGTAAAGCCGTCCAGGCTGCCCGCGGCGCTGACGTCCAGGCCCCTGTATGCCGCGAAGTTATACAGCAGAACGGCGACCTGCTCGCGTGAAATGGTCCCGTTGGGATCGATGCTGCCCGGGATCCCTTTCGCGAGGCCGTTTTCATTGAGCCAGGCCATGCATTCGTCATACCATTTATCCGACCCGCCGGCGTCAGCGGTCGGGGCAAAGCCGCAGTCAACATTCAGAAGCATCTGCGCGACCATGGCGAAGCTTGTCGTGCCGTTCGGCTCAAAACCGCGGTCGGTGCCGCGCATAACGCCGTGGGATACGGCCCAGCGCACATCGTCGAGATACCAGGCGTTCGGCCTGAGGTCGGGGAACATTGCAAGAAGATCAATGGGCTCGAAAAGGACATCGATCATGATCTTCCTGTCCGGCATGGTGAAGGTGAACACACCGCTGCCCTTGTCGGTCAGCTCGATATCGGTCTTTGCTCCGGATTTGCGGTACACCTTCAGCTGCGCGAGCTGCCAGCCGTCGAGCGGCTCCGCCGTAAGCGTGACTGTTTTCCCCTTCACTGCGTTCAGAGGACTGATGCGGATCCTGCCGCCTGCCGGCGCGTCGACGGAAGACGCGAACTGCTGTATATACGGCTCATCCCTCTCGTATTCGATCCGTGTTTTTTGATACTGCGCCGTATAGACCGCGTCGCACTCCACCGGCGTGACCTCGGGCGACCAGCCCAGGAAATCATAGATAAACAAATCGTCGTCGAAGGTCTCGGGTATGTCGGCGTCAAAGCTCGGCACGGCTCCGTAAGGAACATTCGTATCGGTCTCCAGCACGTTCCCGTCCCGATCCTTCCAGGTCACCGTATATGTTCGCGGCACATCGGCAAAAACTGCCGTATACGTGATATCGCCGTCCGCGGCGGTGACCGCCGGCGTCCAGCCCGCAAAGGCATAGTCATACTCGGCGTCCGAGGGTTTTGTCGGCTCCTTGCCGGTGTAGAGGGGCATGTCTCCCTGCGGGACTATATCGGACTGCAGGAGCTTCCCGTCATGGTTTACCCAGGTCACGGTATACAGATTTTTCCACAGCGCGGTCACGTCGGTGTCCGCGCAGACGGTATAGACGTCACCGGGCGCATAGTGTGCGCCGCCGATCTCCCATGTGTCAAAGATCATCCCGGACGGGGCCGTAAAGCCGCTGTCCGGCAGTGTATGCGTCAGACCGCGCAGTACCGAGGCGCTGTCCATGGTGCCCAAAGCCCCGTTGGAGCGGTAATGCACGTTGAATGAGACCGTCGCCTGGTCAAACACCGCGGAATAGGTCGCCTCTCCGACGACGGATCCGACCTCCGGGGTCCAGCCCGCAAACGTGTAGGTATAATAACCCTCGTCCTCTTTGACCGGCGCCGCGCCGTGATACACCGGCATCGCGCCGTACGGGACCGGGGCTTCCTCCAGCAGACTGTCGCCGTTCATCCATTTGACGGTGTAGCAGCGCGTGCTGTCTCCGAACTGCGCCGTATACGTCGCGTCGCCGCTCACCGGCTGTATGGCGGGATACCATTCGGTAAACGTATACTCCGTCGAGGCGGTGGCGGGCCGCTCCGGGACAGAGCCGTAGTCGGGGACCGTGCCGTAATCCACGTTCTCGTCGCTTCGCAGCGGAGTTCCGTCATAGTTGAGCCAGGTAACGGTGTAGGAACGCAGCGCAGGAGTATACTGCGCCGTATACTTGGCTTCGCCCGTAACGGCCGCCACTGCGGGAGACCAGCCGGAGAAAGCGTAGGAATACTGAGCATCAGCGTCCCTTGTCGGCTCGCCGCCATAGTCCGGCGCAGCTCCGTAATCCACCGGGTCTACCCGGAGCACCGTGCCGTCCCAGTTTTCCCAGGTAATATTGTATTTGCGCGGCGCGGAAGCGAACTGCGCCGTGAAGGTCACGTCGTCCGTCACATTGGGGAGCGGGTCAGTCAGAGAATATACGTTCGCGCCGTCGCTCCATCCGCTGAAGGTATAGGTGTGTTCCGTGTCGTCCGGCTTTGTCGGCACCGCGCCGTTGTATTGCGGCGGCGTGTCGTATGAAATGCCGGAGTCATATTCCAGCAGCGCTCCGCCGCTGATCCATGTTACGGTATATGTGCGCTCTTCCTCGCTGAAGGTCGCGAGGTAATCCGTATTTCCCGTGACGGCTTTTACGGCGGGCGTCCAGCCCGTGAACGTATAGCTCTTCGTCGCGGTCGAAGCCTTTTCGGGAGCAGTTCCGTTATACAGCGGGACCCGGCCTGCCTTCACGGTCACGGTCGACAGCTCGGATGTGCCGTCCTCGTCCAGGAAACGTACCGTGCAGGTCGATTCCGTCCACTGCGCGTACAGCGTCGCGTCGCCGGCAACGGGATACCCCTCCCCCGCCGCGTATGCATCGCCGCTGCCGTCGGCCGCGGTATTCCAGCCCGCGAAGTCGAAGCCTTCGCGAGTATAGGTATTGCCCGGCAGCACAAGCAGGCTCTCGGCCGCCGCGTTCATGGTCTGCACTGCTCCGACGCCGCCCTGAGGATCAAAGCTTATCAGCGGCTGACGAGCGGCTGTTTTTGTCAAAAGCGCAAACTCGCTCAGCTGGAACGTATTCCCGCTGCTCACGCCGCGGAAGGTCAGGCGGAAATAGCAGTACTCGCCTTCTGTGTACAGCGGCTTGTACATCGTCGCGTTATTCAGCGGCGGGAGCGTTTCGTCGTCCCGGCTCCGGGCTAAAAGGACCCATTCGCCGCCCGCGTGCGCCTTTGCCTCCAGCGTCCATTTCAGCGGATTGCGTTCGGGATACTTCTGCGCATCATTGCCGGTCGTAATGGCGCAGGCGCAGGGCTCTATGTAATCCGGCGCGGCAAACTCTATCGAAAAAGCGTCGCCGTTTTGGACCCCGTCGCCGCCGACACACCATTTTGTATTGATATTTCCGTCCAGCAGCTTTGTGTAATTCTCCTCGGCTTTGACGCCCGCATATCCATCGGTGACCGTCATGGGGATATAGCCTGCGTAGGGCGTACCCTCCAGCCATTGGGCATAGAGCGTCACGCTTCTGTCTATCACAGCGCGGTCGGCATACTCCGTGCCGAGGCCGTCATTCTTGGTGTTCCATCCGGTGAAGACAAAGCCGTCGCGGGTAAAGCCGCTCTCCGGCAGACGCGCGCCGCCGCGGGGTTTCCAAACCGTCGTCACGCTCCCGGCGCCGCCGTTGGGATCCAGCGTGACGGTCTCGCTCATACAGCGCAGCAGCGGATACCGTTCGCCCATGGCCCAAACGCTGTTGAAGTTCCATGAGTGTGAGCCAAAACTGACGTAACTGCTCTGCATGGAGAGTTCGTACGCGGAAAGCATCGAACCGGAAATAAATGCGCCGGACAAGCCGGCATAGCCGACGATACCCGACGCGCTTCCGGTCAGCGCATAACAGTTTATCACACTGCCGTCATTAACACGGCCGGCCACACCGCCCTTATTATCGGAAGCGGAAACGGTCCCGCCGATATGGACGCAGTTTTCGGTATTGCCGGCGCAGTAGCCGACGATGCCGCCTGCATTTTTGCCTCCGTTTACCCCGCCGCTGTGGCGGCAGTTTTTCACGGAGCCGCTGCTTGCGCAGTAGCCGACGATGCCGCCGAAACCGCTGATCAGTCCTTCGCTGCTGCCGGTCACTTCTCCGTCAAATACGCAGCGTTCCACGGCGCCTTTGCTGTAGCCCGCTATACCTCCGGCATATTCACTGATCCCGCCTGAAATAACGAGGCTGACCGTGCCGGAGACCGCGAGATCGCGTACTGCGCCCGCCGCGCCGATATTTCCGAACAGGCCGGCCGTACGCGTATCGGTTATGTTGGCATTGAGACCGGAAATCGTGTGTCCCCTGCCCTCAAATGTTCCGTTGAAGCTTATGACATCTGTGTTTTCTCCGATAGGAGTCCAGTTCTCATCTCCGAGATCGAGATCGGCGCAGAGGAGTATCGTGGCGTTTTCATATGTATCTCCGCCGTTTACCGCGTCACGCAGTGCCTTAAGATCGTCGACGGTGAATATGCTTATCGTCCGCGCCTCGGTAACGTCAACGTCAGGTCCGGGTTTGTCGGGCGGAGCGCCGATGGATATGGACAGAGGATCAGGGCTCTGCGGATCCGGAGGGTTATTGTATATCGTGTCGTTTACCTCGAAGCGGAGCGCCGCTACCGAAGAATCGTTCTGGGTCGTCCAGACATTGTTGAAATCATACTGCGACGGGAACTGCGATTTCGTTTTGAAATTGCTCGTGACCTTCCACCAGCCGTAATCGTGCCAGATATCGTCGTGGGAATCGCCGCCGCCATCTATTGCCCACGAACAGCAGGACCAGTACCAGATGCAGTTCTGCAGAGTGTACGAGTCGGTGGTCTCCCCGATCAGCGCGCCGCAGTACACAGTGCCCTCCATCTTGATCTTCTCGCAGTCCACGCCGTCTTCCTTGTTGAAATGAGAGTTGCTGTCCGGCGCGTAGCAGAAGCATTGTTTCATCGTAACTTTGCCCGAGGTACCCAGAAGGCCTCCCACGCGGTTGCCGCCCCAGACGAGCGAACGGCTGTAGCAATTCTCCACCGTTCCGCTGTCAAACTGGCCTACGAGGCCGCCGATGCAGCGGTTGTGGTTTGTGTCGTCGCCGGCGTGGATATAAGCGCTTGTGTTCGGGTTTGAGCACTGCTTCACGGTCGTCTCCCC
>JAGDDB010000308.1 GCA_017958265.1 Oscillospiraceae bacterium
AATGAAAAAAAGCATAAAGATAATCATTGCCGCAGTGCTCATCCTTGCCGCGGCCGTCGGCTTTCTTGCCTATGAGGGATATCTTCCGACAGGCAGCCGCGTATTTGTCGACGGCGAGCAGGTGCAGACGGAGGGCAATATTCTCCGCCTGAGCGGAGAAGTGGGAGAGATATACGCGCAGGGAGATCTCAACATACTGCTTGACGGCCCCGCCTCTGCCGAAACGGTCAGGGCCGGGGGCAAGCTGTATGTTTTCGGCGAGGGCTCGCTGAACGTGAACGGACCGGTCGGGGCCGCGGCCATGACCGTATCCGACGGCGCGGCCGTGTTCAGCACGGGGCTGAAGCTGCGGCACGGGCCGTACGTTTCGCCGCTTTACACCGTGGACGGAGGGAACATACTTCCTCCCCTTGAGGTGCTGTTCGAGCTGGGGTATTCCGACAATATGACCGTGCACACGCTGAAATACGGAGAGCTACTGCCCATGCCCGAGGATCCGGAGCGGGACGGCTACCGTTTCGCGGGATGGTTCGGGGACGCCGAGCTGACGCTGCCGTATGATTTCGGGCAGCCGGTAACGGAGAATACCGCCGTTTACGCCGCGTGGACGGCTCTGGTCACGCTGAGTTTCGACGCCTGGGGAGGCAGCTCGGTGGAGGCGTACGTGACGGACGTGGGAACGCCCGCTGCCGAGCCCGAGCCTCCCGTAAGGACGGAGCACAGCTTTGCAGGCTGGTTTGCCGACAGGAGCTTTACTCAGCCTTATGATTTTTCCTCGCCGGTTTGGGAAGACTCCACGGTATACGCCAAATGGACAAAGAACGCCGTTGCCGTGGCGTCCGGCGTGGATGTATCACGCTATCAGGGAGATATCGACTGGCCTAAGCTTGTCAAAGGCGGAGCGGACTTCGCGATAATCCGGGCGGGCTTCCGGGGCTACGGAGCAGAGGGGAAGATCCTTGCCGACGACAGCTTTGAGGAAAATATCACGAATGCGCTTGACGCGGGAATAGACACGGGCGTGTATTTCTTCTCCCAGGCAGTCAGCGAGGCGGAAGCGGAGGAAGAAGCCGAGTTCGTGCTGGAGCTGATAAAGGGCTATGATCTCACTTTGCCGGTGTTTATCGATTATGAGCTTATGTATGGCGAACAGGGCGGATATATCGGACGCCTTTACGACGCGGGACTGAGCGGAGAAGAATATGCCCGCGTATGCACGGCCTTCTGCCGCCGCATAGAGCGTGAGGGCTATACCGCGATGGTATACGCGGGAGTGGACATGCTCCGGGACATAGGCGAAGAACTTGAAAAGCAGGGCTACGGCGCGTGGCTGGCGAATTGGACGGGACAGACCCGCTATGAGGGCAGCTTTGAGTATTGGCAGTATTCCGGCAGCGGCAGAGCGGCGGGCATAGACTCGGAAGTGGATCTGAACTACCGCTATGTCAATTCCCCTCAGAGCGTCACCGGCGCCGAGCTGAACGACGGCGTTCTGAGCTGGGATAAGCAGAAGGGCGCTTACGGCTACATAATATATCGCTGCGCTCCCGATGAAGACGGGTACTCCGAGTTTGCCCGCACCAAAGGCGCGGCAATGACGGAGCTGAGGGACAAGAACGCGCCCGCGGGAAGCAAATACATGATATGCGCGTATGTGCTCCAGAGCGGGACGGAATACCGCGGCGGTTTTTCACGGCAGGTGGGAGGCTGACCGCCTGCCCCTTGGCCGATCCGGGGAATGGTCGTGATTTATGGAAAAGATAGCATCCGTTAAGCTCATGCGCGAAAGCGACGCGCATACCATAAAAACTCTCGTCAGCGGAAGGGAACTGATGTACCGTGCCGGAAGCGCGATATATCGGGCATGTCCGTGGGAAGGGTCTACCGCGGTCGTGTGCGGCTCCGGAAACAACGCCGGAGACGGATATGTGCTGGCGCTGCTGCTCAGGCAGGCGGGGAAAAAGGTAAGGCTTTTCCTGCTTTCGGAAAAGAAAAGCGAGGACGGAGCGTACTTCTTCGACCTGTGCGTGAAAGCCGGAGCGGAATGGGAGCTGTGCTCGGAGCGGACAAGGCTGGAGGGCTGGGACAATATCGCGGACTGTATCTTCGGAACGGGCTTCCGCGGTCAGCCGGACGGCCTTGCCGCGCTGATGATCGAACGGATCAATCAAAGCGGAGCATACGTCGTGAGCGCGGATATCAACAGCGGGCTCGAAGGCGACGGAGGCATGGCCCGTCTCTGCGTCAGATCGGCGCTGACGGTCTCAATAGGCGCGTTCAAGCCGGGACATTTTCTCAATATGGCGGGCGACGTGATCGGCCGCGCGGTAAACGCGGACATAGGCATAGAGCTTACGGGGAAACCGTATTACCTGCTTGAGGCGGGAGACTTTTCCGGCCTGATGAAGAAGCGGGCGCATTACTGCAGCAAAAAAGATTTCGGTTATGTCGCCGTGATAGGCGGCAGCACGGAATATCTCGGGGCGGCAAAGCTGGCCGGGATGAGCGCGAACGCCGCCTTGGCGGAGCTTGCCGGACAGAGCCGCGCCGCTCTCCGGGCCGGCTGCGGGGTGGCGAGGCTGGCGGTGCCGCGCTCGCTGATAACGGCAGTCGGTCCTTATGTGCTGGAAAGCACGCTCATGCCGATCAGCGACGAGGACGGACACATGATCTACCGCCCCGGAGAAATAGAGGAAGCCGTGCGGCGAATGGCGGCGGTATCCGTCGGCATGGGCTGGGGCAGAGGCAGAGACAATGCGCTCCTGCTCGAGCGCATACTCGGTGAATGCGAATGCCCGGTCATAATAGACGCCGACGCGCTCAATACCCTTGCGGAAACGGACAAGAGCATGCTCAAGGGCCGCCGCACGGTGCTGACGCCGCATCTGAAGGAGTTCAGCCGCCTGAGCGGACTGACCGAGGAAGAGATACTTGCCGATCCTATCGGCGCCGCGGAGGCTTTTTCGCGGGATACCGGAGCGACGGTGCTGCTGAAAGGTCCCGCCACCGTCATTACCGACGGGGACAGCAGCTATATCGTAAACAGCGGCTGCCCGGGCATGGCTACGGCGGGCAGCGGAGACGTGCTGTCGGGAATACTCACCGGGCTTTTCGGCTGGTGCGAATTCGGCGCGCTTACGGCAGCCTGCGGGGCGTATGCGGCCGGGTATGCCGCGCGCCTTGCCGAGCGGGAGAAAGGGGATATAAGCATGCTGTCCTCGGACACCGTGAAATATATACCGGAAGCGATAAAAAGCATTACGGGAACGCCGGCATAGTCCGAGGGACTTCGCCGGCGTTCCCGATGCATCCGGGGGACTTTACCGATTATCCGACGGCAGCAGCAGGGGCTGAAGCTGCCGCCCCTGCAGGGCGGCTTCCGACGTCGGGCCGATGAGAGAAAAATCGGCCACCAGTGAACAGGGCTTGCCCTGAGGATCATCCTGACCGAAGGGCACGAAATAAATGTTTTTTCTGTCCAGCAGTCTGCCTATGTTTTCGGCGCTGGCCGAGAGGCCGTCATTGGTGGATACCGCTATCACGACGGGCCCGCCGTTGCGCAGATGAGCCTTGCAGGCCATCGCTACGCAGGTGTCCGTCATTCCCCGGGCGAGCCGGGCGAGAGTGCAGCCGGTGCAGGGCGCTACGGCGAGAACGTCAAGGAGCTTTTTGGGGCCTATCGGCTCCGCATCCTCAATGGCGGTGATTACGCGCTTGGAGCATATGCTCTCCACCTCGCGGACAAAGGAAGACGCCAGACCGAAGCGCGTATCGGTCAGAAAGGCCGCGGGGGACATTATCGGGGTGATATCATAAGCTTCGGCCAGCTTTTTGAGCTCATCTATTATGCGGTCAAAGCTGCAGAAAGATCCGCACATGGCAAATCCGAGACGTGTCATTCAGAAATTAACCTCTTTCAGATCATATTTTCCTCGCGGAGGACATTGTAAACCGTGTCTCTCAGGGCTTCGGCCGCGGAGACGGGCGAGGTCCTGGCAGGCAGGCCGCGCCCGTCGCACAGGCGAAGTCCGGGATGGGAGGCGGATGCCGTCTCGGAGCCGGGGGGAAGAGTGGCAAGCTCTATGAAAAGACAGTCCGGCTCAAATACACACCCGTCGGTCAGACGAGCCGGAACGGTATTGAATACTATGCTCTTGCCTTTTACGGCTTCGGCAAGCTCGCCCGTGTGGGCGCTGCAATGGCCCTCGGCTTGTATCCACGCGCGGTCGGAGGCTTTTCTCGCCGCTGCCGTGACGTGCGCGCCCAGCGCTCTCAATTTGGCGCAGAGCAGGCGGCCTATCCGCCCGTAGCCTATTACCAGCACTTCGGCTCCCGCCACGGTGCGCAGCGTCATTTCCATGGCGAGCATGACCGCGCCCTCGGCGCATATGGCGGCGTTGGCCGCGGCAAAGTCCTCGCGCACGGTCACATCGCGGGCAGTTACGCCCCTTTGACGGCACATATCGATAAATTCGGCGCTCAGCTTTCCGCCGAGTATGATACGGTGATCCTCACAGCTCGGGGGGATGGCGGGAGAAGGAATGGGCAGTATGCATACTTCGCCGTTCTCCGCCGGTGTATGGCCGTCCTTTTCCAGCAGCGCTTTAAGAGTCTGCTGACGCGCGTCGCTGCCGTATACACTTATGCTGAGCTTTTTCATTCTCATCGCCTCCCGCAATATAATATTCACCGGCAGCCGGCAGTGTGCGGGAAGGCGACATACAGGAGGACAATATGATAAAACATCTGTCGGTAGTAAGGGGCGGCGGCACCGTTCCCTATGACAATCTCGCCGCGGAAAAGCGTCTTTTCGATACGGTCGGGGAAGACGAGCTGATCATGTATCTTTGGCAGAACCGCCGCACGGTGGTCTGCGGGCGCAATCAGAATATGTATAAGGAATGCAGGGTATCGAAGCTGCTGGAGGACGGGGGCTTTCCCGCGCGCCGTCTTTCCGGAGGCGGCGCGGTGTTCCACGATCTCGGGAACCTGAATTTCACCTTTATCGCGCGCGACGATAATTTCAGCGTAGACAGGCAGCTGTCGGTGATAGTACGGGCCTGCGCCGGACTTGGGATCGCCGCCGAAAAAACGGGCCGCAACGACGTTACCGTCGATATGAAAAAGTTTTCCGGCAATGCCTTTCACTCTTCGTCGGGCCGGCGATATCACCACGGCACTCTGATGATAGACGTGGATATGGAGGCCCTCGGGACATATCTGAACGTGGACAAGGAAAAACTGCGCTCAAAGGGCGTGGACTCGGTGCGCTCGAGAGTATGCAATCTGTCGTGGTACCGTACGGGACTGACAGCGGAAGAGCTGAGCGAGGCTCTTGTCGCCGCGCTTGAAGAAATATACGCTCTTAAGGCCGAGGAGCGCGAGCTGCCGTCTGCCGGTGAGCTTGAGGAATTAAGGGCGTTTTTCGCTTCGGACAGCTGGCTTTACGGCACGGTCGGCAATTTTGACATGAGGATAAACCGCCGATTTGCCTGGGGAGATTTTGACCTGCGCTTCAATGTGGCCGACGGCGGCATAACGGCGGCGGAGCTGTATTCCGACGCCAACGACGCGCAGTATATCCTCAGCCTCTCCCAAAGCCTGCCGGGACAGCGCTTCGACGCCTCGGTGATCGGCTCGCTCGCCGCTCGGCTCGCGCTGACGGAAGAGCAGCGAGCCA
>JAGDDB010000309.1 GCA_017958265.1 Oscillospiraceae bacterium
CCCCCTGATTTTCTGCAGCAAAGCCGACTCTACCGGGAATATCCGTTGCCTTGATGGGCACACACTGGGCATCCTGTGCGATGCCGCCGTTTCCGGGCAGGGCATAGATCTTCGATGCCAGCGGATTTTCCTTTAACTTTCGGATCACGGCATGTTCCCGGCCGCCGCCGCCGATAACCATTACTCTCATATCTTACCTCCGTCAGACAGTAAAAACGTTTGCGGTATCAGTGATGGAACAGGCGCATACCGGTAAACGCCATGACCATGCCGTATTTGTCGCAGGCTTCTATCACCGCGTCGTCACGCACGGAGCCCCCGGGCTCGGCAACGTAACTTACGCCGCTTTGACGGGCTCTTTCGATATTGTCGCTGAAGGGGAAAAACGCGTCGCTCCCGAGCGATACGCCGCTGATATCCTTAAGCAGCTCGCGTTTTTCTTCCTTGGACATATCGTCGATATAAACGTCGATGAAATTGTCTCTGTCCGCCCGTCCCATATCCTTCGCAAAGCTGAGATCGAGTATCCTGTCGCTCTGCCGCAGAAGCCACTTATCGGCTTTTTCTCCGGCCAGACGGGTGCAGTGGATACGGGACTGCTGCCCGGCTCCCACGCCTATTGCCTGTCCGCCGTAAGCATAGCAAACGGAGTTTGACTGGGTATATTTAAGCGTAATAAGAGATATTATGAGGTCGCGTTTCGCCTCGGGCGGGAGCGTTTTGTTTTTTGTGACGATATTCTTCAGCAGATCTCCGTTTATCTCGAAATTATTGCGGCCCTGGCGGAAGGTAACGCCGAAAACCTGCTTTGTCTCCGTTTCCGCCGGGATATAGTCCGCGTCGATTTTTACGATATTGTAATTCCCTTTTTTCTTCTGTTTGAGTATTTTAAGCGCCGCGTCGGAAAAACCGGGAGCAATGACGCCGTCGGATACTTCCCTTTTGATTATAAGCGCCGTGACCTCGTCACAGGGATCGGACAGAGCTATCCAATCGCCGAAGGAAGACATCCTGTCGGTACCTCTCGCTCTTGCGTACGCGCACGCGAGGGGCGAATCGTCAAGGCCGTCGATATCATCTACGAAGCACGCCCGTTTAAGCCTGTCGGAGAGCTTTTCGCCTATTGCGGCGGATGTGGGGCTCACATGCTTGAAGGACGCCGCGCAGGGAGAAAGCAGGGCTGTTTTAAGTTCCTTGACGAGCTGCCAGCTGTTGAAGGCGTCGAGGAAATTGATATATCCCGGTCTGCCGCCGAGTATTTCTATGGGCAGCTCGCTGCCGTCAGCCATATATATCTGGGCCGGTTTCTGATTGGGATTGCAGCCGTATTTCAGTTCAAATTCATTCATTTTTTCCGCTCCCCTTTTTTCAATCGCCTTTATTTGCGTTGTAAATCGTCTGCTTCATTGTTCTTTCGCGGCCTTCCTCAATGATATCGAGCGAATAAAGCGAGACCTTGTTGTCTTTGTCCAGCGCCTGCCACAGCTCGTCCGGATCCGGGAGAGCGACCTCCCTCGGAGGGGTGTCGAAGGAAGGAAGCGGGTCTCCGTCGTGCTTGTATGTGCTGATAAAATAAGCCGAGCCGTCGAGGGCATTCTCATAGTGCCAATACATACGATTGCACTGCTGTCCGTTATTGAAGCTCCGCAGTATAGACAGTTCAAAGCTCAGATCGGGATATACTATCCCGGAGATCCTCGGAGTGAAGTTCGGCGGATCGGGTTCGAATTGGCGCGTGTCAAGCGCGTCGCTGAAGGTTTTTCCGTCTGCGAGATAATCGCGCACGGTATCGGTCTGATCGCCGTTCGTTACGATGATATGCCCGTCGTAAAAGCGCACGGGATGATAAATGATCAGGCTCGGATCGCTGAGCTTGGAGGGGTCGAACGCCTCCGTGCGTATGCCGTCTCCCGTAAAAGCGAAGATACGGTTTCTGCTGTTTACGCTGCGGCCCATGATAAAATACAGGATACGCATATGGGAAGGCTTCTTTTTTCCTATTATTATACCTCTGCCGGGATAAGAATTGTTTTTCAGGGTCTCAATAAGATTTTCCATAACGAATCTCCTTTGCAACTTTTTCCACTGCCTTAGGCAGAAGTATCCATTCGGCCTGCTCCATTACTCTTCGCTGGAGTGTTTCCGGGGTATCGCCGTCAAGTATATCCACGGCTTTCTGATAAATGATCTTACCGCCGTCGGGAATGTGATTGACGTAATGTACGGTAGCGCCCGTTACCTTGACGCCGTATTTAAGGGCCTGTTCATGAACGCGCAGGCCGTAATATCCTTCTCCGCAAAACGAGGGTATCAGCGAGGGATGGATATTTATGATGCGCCCGGGTCTCTTTTCGGTAAAATCGGCGCTGAGTATCTTCAAAAATCCCGCAAGGACGATAAGCTCTATGCCGCATTCATCCAGCAGTGCCGAAAGCTTTTGCTCAAAGCCGTCTCTGCCTATATATTCGGTGCGTATACCGGCTTTTTCGGCCCTTTGAAGCGCAAATGCGCCGCGCCGGTCGGAAACCACCAGCGACAGCTCCGCGTCCGGCAGTTCACCGCGCTGCGACGCGTCAATGACAGCCTGCAGGTTTGTTCCGCCTCCGGAAACAAGTACGGCGGTTTTGACTTTCAGCATATCTCCACTTCCCCGTTTTCGCTTATCTCGCCGAGTATATACGCATTTTCGCCGTCCGCGCGCAGCAGTCGCACCGCTTCATCGGCCTGCTCGGGCGCGCAGGTAAGGCACATTCCCACGCCCATATTGAAAGTATTGAACATATCCCTTTCGGGGATCTTGCCTTCAAAAGCGATAATATCGAAAATCTCGGGTACTTTGATATCGGCTCTCGCGATCTTTACTCCCATGCCCTCGGGAAGCGCGCGGGGAATATTTTCATAGAAGCCGCCTCCGGTTATATGAGCTATGGATCTTACTTTTATTTTTTCGAGCAGCGACAGCACGGGCCTTACATATATCTTCGTCGGCGTGAGCAGCCTTGCTCCGAGCTCTCCGCGCAGTCTTTCCTCGCCGAACACTTTTCTGACGAGCGAAAATCCGTTTGAGTGCACGCCCGACGACGGAAGAGCGATCATTGCGTCGCCTTTTTTCAGGGTGCTTTTGTCAAGTATCCTGCTTTTGTCCACCACGCCTACCGCAAAGCCGGCAAGATCGTATTCGTCAACGGGATAAAAGCCGGGCATTTCCGCCGTCTCGCCGCCTATAAGCGCGGCGCCGCTCTGCACGCAGCCTTCGGCAACGCCCGAAACGATCGAAGCGATTTTTTCCGGCTCATTTTTGCCGCAGGCTATATAGTCAAGAAAAAACAGCGGCTTTGCGCCGCAGCAGATAATATCGTTCACGCACATGGCGACACAGTCAATACCGACCGTATCGTGTTTGTCCTGCAAAAAGGCAAGCTTGAGCTTTGTACCGACGCCGTCGGTACCGCTGACGAGCACGGGGTGCTCCATGCCCTTTATATCAAGCTCGAATAATCCGCCGAAACCGCCTATTCCTCCCGCGCCTTCGGTCATTGTTCTGGCAATATGGGCTTTGATCAGTTCCACGGCTCTGTATCCCGCAGTGATATCCACCCCTGCGGCCGCATAGCTGTCCGATCTGGAAGTCTGCATATCCTTATCCCCCGTCAATCGTTGTATTTTTCTTCTATTGCGGCATTTTTGTTTTTTACCTTTTCTGCCGCGGCCTTTTTATAGTCCCTCAGCCTTTCGGCAAGCGCGGGATCGCCCAGGGCAAGTATCTGCGCGGCGAGCACCGCGGCGTTTACGGCGCCGTTTATGCCTACACAGGCCACCGGTACTCCTGGAGGCATCATGGCGGTCGACAAAAGCGCGTCCATCCCGTCAAGCACCGAAGAGCTCAGCGGGATCCCTATGACCGGCAGTACGCTGTTGGCAGCCATCGCGCCGGCAAGGTGGGCGGCCATGCCCGCAGCGGCTATGATCACTCCGAACCCGCGGTCCGCGGCGTTAAGGGCAAAATCTCTTGCCTCATCGGGAGTCCTGTGGGCGGAATAGACATGCACCTGTACGGGTATGCCCAATTCCTTAAGAGTATTGATCGTTTTTTCAACAACGGGCAGATCGCTGTCGCTGCCCATGATCACCGCTGCTTTTTTCACGGCAATACCTCCTTAAACAAAAACGGCCCCGCAGCGCCGTGCAGGGTCGATATGCCGGCGCGGCAAACGCCCCGTCATATACGCTCTTGCAGGCATCTCCGTACCAATTTAAAGAAAGCGTCGATCTGTTTTTTTACGTGTTAATGATATCATTTGCATTCGGATGCTGTCAACAGTGGAATGCCCAAAATACAGCGTCTTTCGATGCCTTTATTGAGCGGAAAAAATGATAAAAATCCATACGGGACGCGCGGGGCGTCCCGTATGTTTTAAATTCCGAGTATTTGTCTTGCTACGCTGAGATAGATCAAAAGCGACAGTGCGTCCACTATTGTGGTAATAAAGGGGCTTGCGCAGACGGCGGGGTCAAAGCCGGCTCTTTTTGCAAGCATGGGAAGCGAGCATCCAACCATTTTCGCAACAAGAACAGTGGCCGCGAGAGTGAGACAAATAACAACGGCCACGAGAAAACCGACCTTGTCAAAAAACATCAGCTTTACGAAATTTACTGCTCCGAGAGTAAGCGCGCACATGCACGATACGCGGATCTCTTTCCAGATAACGCGGAAAATATCCTTGAAATCAAGTTCGTTGAGCGAAAGCGCGCGAATGATCGTAACGGACGCCTGACTGCCGGAATTGCCCCCTGTATCCATCAGCATGGGAATATATGCGGTCAACACCACAAGAGCCGAGAGGGAATCCTCAAAATGCGTCAGTATCATACATGTGAATGTTGCCGATATCATCAGCAGCAGGAGCCACGGGATACGGTTTGCATATATGGAAAGCACGGACGTTTTAAGATAAGGCCTGTCCGACGGCGTGATAGCCGCCATTTTTTCTATATCCTCCGTTGCTTCGTCAACGAGAACGTCTATGGCGTCGTCCGCCGTAACGATACCGACGAGACGGCCCTCATTATCAACGACCGGCAAAGCGGTAAACGCGTATTTCACGAACATCTGCGCGACGGATTCCTTGTCCTCGGTCGTAATAACGGAAATCACATGACTTTCCATGACATCTCCGACCGTGCTTTCATCGTCGGCAAGTATAAGCATGCGTATGGATACGATACCGATAAGACAGCGTTTGCTGTCGGTAACGTAACAGGTGTTGATCGTTTCCTTGTCAACGCCGGTTTTTTTGATGTGCCGAACCGCGTCGGACACGGTCATAGCCGGATGCAGATCCACATATTCGGTGGTCATGATGCTTCCGGCGGAGTCCTCGGGGTAGTTGAGGATATCGTTTATCATTCTGCGCATTTCGGGATCGGCCTGCTTGAGGATGCGCTTAACGACTATTGCCGGCATTTCTTCCACGATATCGACCGCGTCGTCTACGAACAGTTCGTCTATGACCGCTTTCAGCTCGGAGTCCGAGAAGCCGCGTATAAGCAGTTCCTGAGTCTCCGGTTCCATTTCAACGAAGGTATCCGCCGCAAGCTCCTTCGGAAGGAGCCTGAAAAGAAGAGGCTGGATCTTTTCGGGAAGCTCATCGAATATCGCCGCGATATCGGCGGGGTTCATTGTAACGAAGATATCCTTGAGGCTTCCGTAACGCTTGTTCTCCGCAAGCGCCTCGATGGTTTTTCCAAGCGAGGAATTTTCTTTTTCCGTCATTGTCTTTCTCCGTTTCAAATGCATTTTGGGCGCGCAAAAGCGCGCCTGTAATGACAGGAGCAGACACGCGGACGAAGGCCGTCAAAGGGCTGACGCGTCAACGGACGCCCTAAAGCCGGAAAGCGGCATACTTCGGCCTTTGCCTGTGCCGCTACTACTGTCAGCGTCCATTAACTCACACCCTTTCTCTGTCTTTTGGTTTACCATATGATTTTATTCGCCGATCGCGGAAAAGTCAATATTTATGCACCCGTAAACGGCGTTTTTTCACGGATTTTACCTCACCGCGCATAATATCCCCGCGGCCGAATTCTCAGGCGCCGTCGGACATGGCGAAGCCTGCGGCATCATGCGATTCTGTCAGCCTTTTGAAAGAGGGGCTTACTCAGTCCCGCCGAGCGGTTTTCTCTTTCAAGATATGCAAGAGCTATCCAAAAGAAGATCGTCACTATGAACATTGATATGCCGAAAAACGCCTGAACGCAGTAGCACAGCACGGCCGCGCCGGCGGCGGCAGCCGCCGTGCTTTTGTTTTTGTACCAGTTTACAAGAGCGGTCATCACCGCCGAAAGGTACGCTGTCAGAGCGAATATCCCCTGGTTTACGAGAATGTTGAGATATTCGTTGTGCGCGGCGTCGATACTGCGGATTATATCTCCCCTGCTGAAATAAACCGTCATCCTGCGCGAGAGCGTATCTGGCCCGCCTCCGAAAAGCGGACGCTCGCCGATGAGGGGGATGACATTCCGCCATATGAATATCCTCCCGCTGCCGAAGCTGTCGTCCGCCCGTCCGTGCATAAGCTCATGCGCCTGGCCGAGAGTGCCGCCGAAATCGTGAAAATAAATAAGCGCCGCGGCAGCAAGCAGTACGAGCGCCGCGGCCGCGAGCAGCACACGCCTGTGTTTCGGGAAAACGCAGTGCAGGCAGAGCAGGCCACCCGCGAACAGCCCCGCCAAGCCGGCGTCGACCCGTATGAAAATCAGCACGGCGGCAGACATGACGGCGGGGATAAGATATAATTTCGCGGTTGAGCGCAGCGCAAGAACGGCGAAGAACGCCGCCGTCATGCACAGCAGCGCCGCGGCAAGCCCGGCGTTGCCGACCGTACCTATGTACTGGCCCGAATAGCTTTTGTTTCCGTCGTACCAGTTCAAACCTTCGGGATATAAACGAAAGGGATTTGCGCCCCCGAGCTGAACGAAACAAAGAACGCAGAATATTCCGACGCAGACCGCGGAGATCACGCCCACTGCCCTGCTCGGAGCCGCGTGACGCGATATCATAAGGAAAACCGCGGCATACATACTTATGGTCAAAACGCCTTCATAACGGCTGCCGCCCGCAAACGCGTCTTCCTTCCAGGCCGACAGCAAAGCGGATATGAGCGAAAAAAGCCAATAGGCAACAACAAACGCTTCCGTAAGGGTAAGGCGGCCGGGTATGCCGCCGGACAGTGACATTACTATTATGAAAGCGCCTGTCAGAATACAGAAAAGTATATATTTCGGCAAAGTTATGGCGCTGTATCCCCGAGTCCAGAAAAACAGCAGATAGACCGACGCCATGAGCGCGGTATAAACAGAGCAGTACAGGGTCTTATTTTTCATTTCGGAATTGCTCCCACACCCTTTTTGAACAGTTTATCAAAATTGCTCCGATTTTACAATAAACCGTGACGGCCGGTCTTAACCGATCTCCTTGAGGATATCCCATTTCAGTCTTTTGATTATGCGTTTTTCGAGGCGCGAGATATACGACTGAGATATTCCCATCGTATCGGCTACCTCCTTTTGGGTCTGTTCCCGTACTCCGCCGAGTCCGAAACGCATTTTAATGATCTTTTTTTCTCTGTCCGGCAGCCGGCCTATTGCCCTGTGCAGAAGCATTCTGTCCGTATCGTCCTCCAGCGGGCGAATGATGGAATCCGCCTCTGTGCCGAGCACTTCTCCCAGCAGCAGCTCATTTCCGTCCCAGTCGGTGTTCAGCGGTTCGTCAAGACTGATCTCGCTTTTCCTGGAAGCCGTTTTTCTCAAATGCATGAGTATCTCGTTTTCAATGCAGCGGGAAGCGTAAGTGGCAAGCTTTATTTTCTTTTCGGGATCATATGTATTGATAGCCTTGATCAGGCCTATGGCTCCTATCGATACCAGATCCTCAATATTTATCCCGGTGTTTTCAAACTTCTTGGCTATATATACCACCAGCCGAAGATTGTGTTCGATAAGCCTGTTTCTCGCGCTCTCACATCCGCCGCTCAGTTCGGCTATGCATTCCGCCTCCTCCTGCCGGCTCATGGGCGGCGGAAGATTATCGCTTCCGCAGACATACATTATCTCTCCGCAGATCAGCTTTCGCAGCATATTCAGTATTTGCTTTTTCATTCCTCGCCTATAAGAGCGTCACAGCCGCACATATTTATCTCTGCAGGCGACATGGCCGCCCATATTCCCTCCTTCTTTTTCCCGTTGATTATCACCTCGTCGGGTTTGAATGCAAGCAGAAGACCGCTCTCGCTGCCCACGGTCCGATAAGGTATCAGTCGATAGCCCGCTCCCAATTTCAGCAGTCTGTCCGCCGCCCCCGCGTCTCCGGGCGAGCGCAGAACACTGCGCGCCCGAGGTGAAAGAAGCGGCTCCAGCCTCTTTTCTCCGGATACGATCACATGGCCTCCGGATATCGGTTCTCTGAGTTTGTTTCCGCTGTCTATAAAAGCAGTCAGTTTCACCTCCCCGTATTCCGAGCGCATTATCAGTTCCGCCCGCTCTTTGCGTCCCGCGAACCGAAACGGTATCGCGCAAATCCCGGCGCTTATTGCAAGTGACAGCAGAAGAGCTCTGACCGTATGTATATTGAGCGCCATTGTCAAGCCGGCGAATACGGCGTTCATTATGAAAAAGACCCCGGAAAGGCGCGCAAGCCCCCTTTCGCCCCCGTAGGCCGTCACAAGCATAAGCGCCGATATGCACAGCTTGATCGGCAAAGCAGTCGCAAAAGCCGAAAACACCGCTGCGACCGAATAAGCCGCGCCTATCAGTGCCGCTGCGGCAAGCTTAAGCGTCTTTCTTCTTTTTCCGCATAACTTTCCGCTCGCCCACAGCATTGTGTAATCGGCGGCAAATTCAAACATAAAAAGGCTGTCTATATAAAGTACCCTCATGCCCGGATTGTACAGGCATGAGGGTATTCTTGTTTGTCGAATGTTATTGCGGGCGAATGACTTTTTTTATTCCTTTTTCGACCTTTGACCGCGGCAGAAGAAGTTCGTGTCCGCAGCCCGTGCATTTTATGCGGAAATCCATGCCTGCGCGAAGTATGGTCCAGCTGTTTGCGCCGCAGGGATGCTTCTTTTTCATTTCGATCGTGTCATTCACACGGAGGTCCATTTCTGCAGCTCCTTTTCTTTTGCGTCCGTTTTTTTCCGAATACTTGAAAACAAAGATTTAAAAATGTAAAATGTGTCGGGAGGAATGGTTTTATGTGGTTATATATCCTGGTCGGCTCATTGGTCGCAGCCGTTTTCCTTATATCCTTCTTTGCTTTCCGTTATATTTTCGGCCGCGCCAAAGAAATGGACCTGGCCGACCGTCAGCAGCTTCTCTCAAGCGATTGGTTCATGTATGAAAAAGAGATCGGCGACGGCATACGCTGGATCGAAAAGCAGAAATGGCAGGACGTTGAGATACAAAGCTCCGACGGGCTCACGCTCCGCGGCCGCTGGCTTCCGAAAGCGAATTCAAATAAAACCGCGCTGCTTTTTCACGGATATCATTCCACCGGGCACAATGATTTCA
This sequence comes from Oscillospiraceae bacterium, assembly GCA_017958265.1. Taxonomy (GTDB): domain Bacteria; phylum Bacillota; class Clostridia; order Oscillospirales; family Oscillospiraceae; genus UBA1246. Next base: position 9,568 of record JAGDDB010000309.1, read on the forward strand.
GTCTTTCCGTAAAACACTACAGAGACAGAGGTTTTAACGTACTTATGCCCGATCAGCGTTCGCACGGAAAAAGCGAGGGAAAGTACTGCACTTTCGGCGCGCTTGAATCCGTCGACTGCCGTTTATGGATCGAAGAAGCCCTGCGGCTTGCCGGAAGCGATACGCAAATACTGCTCGGCGGTGTTTCAATGGGCGCTTCCACGGTAATGCTTTCCTTAAAAGGCGGCCTGCCCGACAATGTCAAATGCATAGTAGCGGATTGCGGATTTACCGGCCCGAAAAACATCATCAAATGGTATATGAAAAACAAATACCATATGTATCTGTTTCCGCTGCTCCAGCTGGTTGGGCTTTACTGCCAGATATTCGCCCGCTTTACGCCCTCGGCTTACGATACGAGAAAGCTGCTGGCCGAGAATACGGAAATACCCGTTTTTCTCGCACACGGCAAGCCGGACAGCATCGTCCCGTACTTTATGTCGGAGGAAAACGATAAAGCCTGCGCTTCCAGGCACGTATTCTTTTCATCGGAGACCGCCATGCATGCAGGCTGCGCACTCGTAGAAGGAAAAAAATATTTTTCAGCCCTTGACAAGTTCACGGACGAATGCTTCTGATCGCATTCCGAGCGGGTCATCCCGCTGCTTTGACCCGCGGCGCTTTGCGCCGCGGGTTTTGCATATAAGTTTTTCCGATCAATGCGTAAAATCGTAACGCTCCATATATTCGTCAAAGCGTTTTTGAAAATGCTCATTGTTTACGGATTTTATATCATTGAGATATTCATGAGAGTCGAAGTGATCGTGCTTTGCTTCAATAACTGCGACGGCAATGTTTGAACAGTGGTCCGAAATACGTTCAAAATTGGTCAGTATGTCCGAGAGGACAAAGCCCATTTCAATGGTGCATTTACCGCTCTGGAGACGCTTGACGTGCAGTCCTTTGACTTTGGTTATGAGATAGTCGATCACTTCTTCCAGCGGCTCGACCTTGCCGGCCAGCTCCGCATCGTCGTCTTTGATCGCGTTCATGGCGATATTCAATATTTCAAGAAGGGCCTGAGAAAGCCTTTTCACTTCCTCGGTTCCTTCTTCCGAGAAGAATATCTGTTTATCGTGCAGTTCAAGAGCGTTTTCCGTAAGATTTACCGCGTGATCGCTCAATCGCTCAAAATCGCCTATCGCATGCAGCATTTTGCCGACCGTCTGAATGTTGGCCGACGACAGTCCTTTGGACGACAGCTTGACGAGAAAGCTGCCGAGTCTGTCCTCATACATATCGATAAGGTCTTCGGCCTTCATTATCTCGTCTATTGTTTTTTCGTCGAATTCAAAAATCAGTCCTATCGCTTTATTCACAGAGTCATGTGCAAGCTCAGCCATTTTTGCCACCATCTGACTGCACTCGGAAACGGCGACCACCGGAGTATTGATGAGGCGTTCGTCCAAAGCGGTGAAAAGCTTTTCGGAAGAATCCTGCTTGTCCGGCACGAGCTTTTCGCTTATTCTGATAAGGATCCTGCGCAGGGGCATCAGCAGGGCTGCCGCCAAAACGTTGAACAGCGTGTGTATCAGGGCTATATCCACCGCGTTGACCGGCATGGCGACAAAAGCGAACTTCAATACCGCATTTACAAGACTGAAAAGGCAAAACAGTATCACGGAGCCGGACAGTGTGATGAGCAGGTTTATCACGGCGACTCGCTGCGCTTTTCTTTCAGTGCCCACGCATGATATGAGCGCTGTGGCGCAGGTGCCGATATTCTGACCCATTACTATCGGAATAGCCATGCCGAAAGTTATCCCGCCTCCGGCCGACAGGGCCTGCAGTATGCCGATGGAAGCGGCGGAGCTTTGTATTATACCCGTGAAGACCGCGGCGGCGAGCATGGCGATCACCGGATTTTTAAAGGCTGTCAGCACAGTCGAGAAGCCCTGCATTTCGCTCAGCGGCGCCATCGACTTCTTCATGAGCTCCATGCCGTACATAAGTACGGCAAAGGCCACAAAAACCGTGCCTATGCGCTTTTTTCTGTCGTTGTGGGAAAACATGATATATATTATCCCGATAAAAGCCAATACCAGCGAGAAGTATTCGGGCTTGAGCAGCCCGAGCAGCGATCCGTTGGTGCTGATGCCCGACAGGCTCAGTATCCACGCCGTAAGGGTGGTTCCTATATGAGCGCCGAATATGACCGTGACGGTATCGGCAAAAAGCATTATTCCGGAATTGACAAGACCGACAAGCATTACCGTTACTGCGGAGCTGGACTGCATCGATATCGTTATCACGGCTCCGAGAAGCATACTCATGGCGGGATTTGAAGTGACCTTTCTGAGCATCGCTTCCAGCTTTCCGCCTGATATTTTTTCAAGGTTGGCAGACATCACATTCATTCCGTACAGGAAGAACGTCAGACCGCCGAGCAGTGTTATTACCGAAAAAATATTCAAATCATCACTCTCTTTCTCCGGACGGCAAATAACTGCGTGTATCGGCACATCGGAAAACGCTTATAAGCCTATTATAGTTTTAACGACGGATAAATGCAAGGACCGGCCGAACAAAAGTCGGCCGGTCCGAATAGGCAAAGGGAGTGGAAACTCTGCATTATGCCGCAGCCTCAAGCATCCTGTCTATGAATATGCCGTATCCCTTTGCAGGATCATTGATCAGCACATGAGTAACGGCGCCGACGATCTTATCTCCCTGGATTATCGGCGATCCGGACATGCCCTGCACAATACCGCCGGTCAAAGAGATCAGCGTATCGTCCGTAACCGTTATCAAAAAATCTCTCGAATTATCCTCGCCGCGATAGATCCGGGATATTTCCGCTCTGTATTTTACGGGCCCGTCGCCCACATCGGAGATTATATATGCCTCCCCGCATTTCAGCTCTCCGCGCGGCATTACCGGAAGCGCGCCGCAAACTCCGAAAACTTCCGGATCGGCAGTCCCGAAAATACCGCATTCGTTGTTGCGGTCAATAACTCCGCATTTCCCCTCTGCGGAGGAATATCCCTTAAGCTCTCCCGGACTTCCCTTTTTGCCCTTTACGGCGCCATCGATCTCCGCGAAAAAAATATGACCTTCCCGTATGGGAAGCACTGTCCCCGTTTCAACATCGCTCACCGAATGTCCCAATGCGCCGAACGTCCCGCTTTCCGGATCTATATAAGTTACCGTTCCGAGTCCGGCAAGTCCGCTTCGCAGCCATACTCCGAGCTCATACCGTCCGCTTGTCCCGAGCACCGGGGTAAGAGAAGTCTGAAACTGCCGTCCGTTTCGCGTATATCGCACGGAGATCTCTCCGCGTTCTTCCTCAAGCGCCTTTTTGAGATCCGCGGCGCAGTCAATCCGCCTCGGACCTATATACTCTATGATGTCGCCTGCTCTCAATCCGGCCTCGTATGCCGGTTCCTTCTCCCCCGCTGCCGTATCCACCTTTGTCAATGCCGTTATCACCACTCCCTGCGTTTCTATTTCTATGGCGACCGTTCTGCCGACCGGAATAAGCTCGCGTTTATCGTCGATATCCTCCGCGGATGCGGAATGATCGAAAATAAAAAAACACATAAGCAGCAAGGCTGTTTTTCTGATTTTAATTGACTCCACGCTCTCAAGCTCCTTTTTAATCTTCGCGTTCCTATTATGGCGGTTTTTAAAGCAAAAACCACTGTCAATAAACTGCGAAATTCCCATTGCCGAAATGGAATTTAAAGGAAAACGGCGCGCAGGGTCAAAACACGCGCAAAGCCAAGCGGCGTCGCTTGGCTTTGCAAAAAAAACGGTAAAAGATCACTTATGAAAAAATGCATCCAAAAACAACATTTTCAGTTTATACCGTTTGAAAAATGTAAAATTTCAGGTATTCGGTCTCCGGGACTCCCCACAGCACGGGATGATCCGGCGCCTGCTGCCTAACTTCGATCTGGCGCAGGCTTACGTCCGCCTCCGATGCTGCTTCGGAGATCACCTTTCTGAAAAGAGCATCTGTCATAAAATGCGAACAGGAACAGGTCGCGAGATACCCTCCCCGGTGAAGCAGCTTCATCGCCTTGAAATTGATCTCCTTATATCCTCTTGACGCAGCCTTGACGGTAGAGCTGCTTTTTGTGAATGCCGGAGGATCAAGTATTATCAGATCGTATTCACGCTCGGCAGCGGAAAGGAAATCAAACACATCGGCCTGAACGAAACGTACCGTTTCGATCCCGTTGAGAGCGGCCGAGCGTCCGGCCGTTTCGAGAGCCGAGGCGGATATATCCACCGCCGTGACCTCCCGCGCCCCCGCGGCGGCGCAGTTGAGCGCAAAAGCTCCGCTGTGCGTAAAACAGTCAAGGACGCGCATGCCGTGCGCAAGACGCGCAACTGCCGCGCGATTGTATTTCTGATCGAGAAAAAAACCGGTTTTTTGCCCGCCGATGTAGTCGACGTCAAATTTCAGACCGTTTTCCGTAATAATAACATGTCCGTCCCCCTCGCCCGATGCGAAACCGCTGCAGCGCTCAAGGCCCTCTTTATCACGCAGAGCGTTGTCATTACGCTCGTATATGACGCTGCATCCCGTCTGTTTTTTGAGCTCGTCATATATGACGTCTTTGACGCCTTCGGTGCCCAAACACAGCACTTCGCTCACAAGAACGTCCGAAAATCTGTCTGCGGTCAGTCCCGGTATCCCGTCTGCCTCGCCGAATATCAGTCGGCAGCATTCAATATCCTCTCTCATGACCTTTCTGCGGTAGTCAACGGCGTATTTAACTCTCCTTCGCCAGAACGCCTCATCAAAACGGTCGTTGGGATTTCGGGACAAAATACGAACGCGTATCTTGCTATGGTCGTTTATAAAACCGGCTCCGAGCCATTTCCCGGATATCGAAACGACGTCCGCAATACTTCCGTTGAGATATGCGCCGTCAACGGAGAGGACTTCGTCGCCGTAGATCCATCTATGGCCCGCCCGGACCGAGTTTTCGGCTTTTTTTGTCACGGTAAATTTCGGATAATTTCTCATCTGAACAGACTCCTGAGGCTTTCGTCGTACGGCGGACGGCATATCCCCTTTTCGGTGATTATTCCGCTGATAAGGCTGCTGTCGGTAACGTCAAAAGCGGGATTATAGCAGCGCACTCCCTCGGGAGCCATGGGGCGGGAGTACCAGAGCTTGCTTATTTCTTCCCCGTCGCGCTGTTCAATAACTATATCCCTGCCGCTTCGGCAGTCAAGGTCGATGGAACTTGTGGGACCGAGCACGTAAAAAGGTATCCCGTAATGCTTTGCGGCGATGGCGACAAGGCTCGTTCCTATTTTGTTGGCGGTGTCGCCGTTTGCGGCGACTCTGTCGCATCCCACGAAGCAGATATCTATTTTGCCCTGAGCCATGACGGAAGCCGACATATTATCACATATCAGCGTAACGTCCACACCCGCGTTCATCAGCTCCCACGCCGTCAGACGCGCCCCCTGAAGCAGCGGCCGGGTCTCGTCACAGTATGCTCCGACATGCATGCCGCGTTCCGCGGCCATTATTACGGGCCCTATTGCCGTACCGTAGCGAGAGGTCGCTATCGGGCCCGCGTTGCAGTGCGTCAGCACGGTCGAGCCGTCTTTCAGAAGCGAAAGGCCGTACCGGGATATGGCCGTACACATGGCGATATCTTCATCGAGTATGGCCTGGCATTCCCTTCTCAGAGCGGTCAAGTCTCCCCCGGACTTCTCCGCGGCGGCTGTCATGCGTTTGAGAGCGCGCGACAGGTTTACCGCCGTGGGACGGGACGAGCAGAGATATTCCGCGTCTTGTCTGAAGCGATCCATAAATACGCTTTTTTCGTATCCGAGGGAAAGAACATACATTGCAAAACCCGCGAATATGCCCAGGGCCGGAGCTCCGCGTACCCGCAGGCTTTTTATCGCCTCATACATTTCTTCCGCCGTATCAAGCTCGATATACGTCCTGCTGTTGGGAAGCAGGGTCTGATCAAGTATGACAAGGCGCCTTTCATCGTCGGAAAGGCGCACATGGTCAACAAATTGTTTCGTCATCGTTCCTCCCTGAAATAACTCAGGCCAAGAGCTGACGGGCCGAGATTTTCTTTTTTTCGCCGCAGTGAAACAAATATCAAAACCGCGATCGTAACGACATAAGGCAGCGTCTTGAACAGCTCGGAGGTACTGCGCGTAAGACCTCCGATATAATAGTACATCCAGCTGAGAAGGCCGAAAAGATAACTGCCCCATATGGCGCTGCGCGGTCTCCATGTGGCGAAAATGACAAGCGCGACCGCAAGCCAGCCCAGAGCCTCGATACCGCCGTCGCTGGCCCAGGTGCCCTTGATATAGTCCATTATATAGAACAGACCGCCTAAGCCGGATATCATCGCGCCCGCACAGGTCGAGAAATACTTGTATTTTATTACGTTAATGCCCGCCGCGTCCGCCGTTGCTGGGTTTTCGCCCACAGCGCGAAGATTGAGGCCGGCGCGGGACTTGAACATCCAGCGCTGAAGCACGAACGCGAGTATGATCCCCGCGTACACGAGCCAACCTATGTTTTTAATGATCGGGATATTGCTCAGGAACGGAATAACGGCTCTGTATGCTTTTGAAGTGATCGGCAGAGAAATTTGTCCGACGCCTCCGGCAAGCTTGTTGAGACTGCCTCCGAAAAAATTTGCAAATCCGCAGCCGAAAATCGTAAGAGTAAGTCCGGTAACATTTTGGTTTGCTCTGAGCGTTATGGTTATAAAGGAATAGATCAGTCCGCCTGCCAAAGAAAACAGCATTGCAGCGGCAAATGAAACCAGCAGGCACAAAACCGGTACCGGCGCAGCGGCCGACTGCTCATACCAAAACGCGCCCATAAGGCTGCCGATGGCTCCGAGGCTCATGATACCGGGAACGCCGAGATTGAGATTTCCGGATTTTTCCGTCAGGATTTCACCCAATGCGCCGAACATTATTACCGTTCCGAATATTATGGCCGACTGTATAAGGGACAGTATCTGCGTCATTATCGCGTACTCTCCTTTCTGCGGAATACAAGCCTGTAATTTATAAAGAACTCGCTCCCGAGTATAAAGAACAGTATTATTCCGATTATTATTTTGCTGGCATATTCGTTGAGGTTATAATCGCTGGCGATCTGTCCGGCCCCGGCCTCCAGGAAAACGAGAAGAAGCGAGATCAGTATCATTACGAAAGCGTTGAATTTCGCAAGCCAGGCTACGATAATGGCCGTAAAGCCGCGGCCTCCCGCGGTGGCTGTGGATATCGTATGGCTGGCTCCCGATACTGCGATAAAGCCGCTCACGCCGCATATCGCTCCCGAAAGGCACATGGTACGGATGATCACGCGCTTTACGCTGATCCCCGCGTAACGCGCCGTTCTCTCGCTTTCGCCGACGATCGTTATTTCATAACCGTGTTTCGAGTAACGGAGATAAATAAACATCCCCAGGGTCAGGATCGTCACGATAATAACATTAAGAGTATACTGATTTCCCAGCAGTGCGGGGAACCAGCCTTCCTTCCCGCTCTGATTGATTATGCCGACCGAATTGCTGCCTGCGGGATGCTCCCAAAGACTGACGAAGAAGCTGGTGAGCTGAATGGCGACATAGTTCATCATCAGTGTGAAAAGCGTTTCGTTGGTGTTCCATCTGGCCTTGAACAGCGCGGGGATAAGCCCCCAGATCGCGCCCGCTGCGATGCTGGCGGCAAACATGACGATCAGCAGCAGCCACGTGGGCATGAGTTTGCCCAGGAAGATCATACACGCGGCTGTGGCTACTCCGCCTATAAGTATCTGGCCTTCGGCGCCTATGTTCCAGAAACGCATTTTAAAGGCCGGAGCGAGACCTATGCCGATGCACAGCAGCATCATGGTATCGCGAACGGTGACCCAGCTGCGTCTTTTTGTTCCGAAAGCTCCGTTCCACATGGAGCCGTATACCTTAAGCGGGTTGAGCTTGACTATGGCGTATATGACCGCCGCGCAGACGATCAGCGCGGCTGCAACGGAAAGCAGTCTGATGATCCATGCCTTCCACCACCGTATGTCCGTGCGTTTTACTATGTGTACGAGCGGCTTGTGTTCATTCATTGTTTATCCTCCCGGGGATCGGATCCTCTGCCTGTAAGATATGTCATCTTATAGCCTATTTCCTCCTTGCTTACCGTCCTGGCGTCCACGACATCGTTGAGCTCGCCTCCGCAAAGCACAATGATGCGGTCGCAAAGTTCGATAAGAACATCGAGATCCTCACCGACATATATTACCGCCACTCCCTGCTCCTTCTGCTCGGCAAGAAGATTGTAAATGGTATAAGACGTGTTTATATCAAGGCCTCTTACGGCGTATGCCGTCATAAGAACGGTCGGCACGGCAGATATCTCCCTGCCGACAAGCACCTTCTGAACATTGCCTCCCGAAAGCTTTCTTACGGGAGTATTGATGGAAGGCGTCATGACCTCAAGCTCTTCCTTAACCGTTTCCGCAAGCTTTTTTGACGGTGAGCGGTCGGTAAAGGGCCCCGGAGAGTTGCGGTAGGATTTCAGCATCATGTTGTCCGACATTCCCATGCTGCCAACAAGACCCATGCCGAGCCTGTCTTCCGGCACAAAAGAAAGATGAACTCCCATATCCATTATTTCCGCGGGCTTCAGTCCTATCATCTCATTTACGCTGCCGTCGGGAGCGTAGTATTTGATACTTGATCCGCTTTCGGCCTTCTGCAGCCCGGCAATGGACTCGAGCAGTTCTTTCTGTCCGCAGCCGGAAATACCGGCAATACCGAGTATTTCGCCTCCGTAAGCGGTAAAGGAGATATTCTTGAGCACCTGCACTCCCTCACTGTTCCGCACGGACAGGTTATTTACTTCGAGACGTTTTACGGGGTTTACCGGATCGGTACGGCGAATATTGAGCGATACCGCGCGGCCGACCATCATATCCGTCAGTTTCTGCGGATCCGTATCTTTTGTTTCCACTTCTCCGATATAATGGCCCTTGCGCAGCACGGCCACTCTGTCCGAGATCTCCATAACTTCATTGAGCTTATGCGTGATTATCACGATGCTTTTTCCGTCGGCCTTCATGCTGCGTATCACGTTGAAAAGGCGCTGTGTTTCCTGCGGAGTAAGCACGGCCGTCGGCTCGTCCAATATCAGTACGTCGGCGCCTCGGTAAAGCGCCTTGACGATCTCAAGAGTCTGTTTTTGACTTACCGACATATCGTACACTTTTTGCTGGGGATTGACCTCAAATCCGTATCTGCCGCATATGTCCTCTATTCGTTTTGTCGCAGCTTTAAGATCGAATTTTTCATCTTCTATTCCGAGAACGGTGTTCTCCACGGCCGAAAAAACGTCGACCAGCTTGAAATGCTGGTGGATCATACCGATATGGTGATTGAAAGCCTCTTTGGGCGAACTGATCGAAACCTCTTTTCCGCTGACGAAGATCTGACCGCTGTCGGGATAGTATATTCCCGACAGTATATTCATCAGCGTGGTTTTTCCGCTCCCGTTCTCACCGAGCAAAGCAAGTATTTCACCTTTGTAAATATCGATGTTTACATTGCTGTTTGCGTTGATGGACCCGAAAGACTTGGATATGTTTTTCATCTGAACGGCATATTCCATAGCAGATCTCCCATACGGCCCAGATAATGACCGCGAAGTATTTCTATATAGTAAAAAGTTTGCTTCCCTTTCTTTAAACGGCAGCAAAAACTCTGTCGTTTAAAGAAAGGGAAGCCGTATAAATGCGGCTTCCCCGTCAAATGATCACCGATCAGTCAAGCTTGTTGATGCCGTCAATTTCTATGCCGAAGTAAGGAGCGCTGCGGAAAACGGACTCGGCAAAAGCGCCGTCTATAATGCACTCGTAGTCCTGGCCGACATACTGAACGGCAGTGAAATCGCTGTTCATCGTGCTGGTATTGAAGATGTAGCTTTCCAGCTTCTCTCCGCCGACGGTAAAGGTATCGGTATCAAACACCTTCAGGCTGCCGTCTTTGATGGCTGCCTCGACCTCCTCGACCTTCTCGGCAGTGCCGGGAGCGCAGGAGGTTCCGAGAGCGGATATCATGTTGGCGCCGGTCTCATAGCCTTCGGACCAGTCGACCGCGATATCGGCCGCCTTGCCGTCCTTGGCAAGAGCGATGGCGTAGGTGTAGTAAGCTGCCCAGTTGTTCTGAGCGGAGGTAAGGATCGCGGTGGGGGCAACGGCGAGCATATCGATGTTATAGCCGACATACGCGCATACGGAGCCGGTGGCTATAGCTGCCTCGATCGCCGCGGGGCCGCCGGTGGAGTCGGCGTGCTGGCTGATTATCGCGCAGCCGCGGGACAGGAGCGCCTCGGCCGCCTGCTGCTCGGCAGTGGCGTTTGCCCAGGAGTTGGTGAAGTTCACATCCATCTCCACATTGGGAACGATGGACTTGACGCCCAGATAGAAAGCAGTGTAGCCGGAAACGACCTCGGCATACGGGAAGGCGCCGACATAACCGATCTTGATATTGCCGTCCGCATTGTAGTTGGCGTCGGTAAGCAGACCGTCATCTATCATCTGGGCCAGCTTCATGCCGGCGACGACGCCGGAAACATATCTGGACTCATAGGTATGGGTGAAGAAGTTGCGGGTGTTCTCAAGGCCGTCAACGGCAGCGGTGTCGCCGGTGGCGATCAGGAAAGTAACGTCGGGATATTCCTTGGCCGCCTCGGTCATGTAGCTCTGATGGCCGTAGGAGTCGGAAATAATGAGATTGCATCCGTGCTCGGCAAGGTCAACAGCGGCGTCATAGCAGGCCTCGGTCTCGCTGATGTTGTACTTCCATATGACCTTGGTGTTGTCGTTGTAGTCGATTCCCAAAGAATCGCACGCTTTCTGGATGCCTTCCATATGGGCGAAGTCGTAGCCTATGCTCTCGTCATGCAGAAGGATTACGCCGATCTTGAGGGCAAAAGCATCCGAGCTCTCGTCAGGCTGCTTTTCTTCTCCGCCGTTCTGGGGCACGTTCGTGACGAGATCGCTGCCGCTGGCATTCTGCTTGTTCGCGTTGCAGGCGCAAAGGGCAAAAACGAGAACCAGCGCAAGCAAAAGTGCAATCGTTTTTTTCATCTTTTCCTCCATTATCTTTTTTGTAGATTTTA
>JAGDDB010000310.1 GCA_017958265.1 Oscillospiraceae bacterium
CTGCTGTATCACTGCGGGGACAGCTTGTCCGGCATAGGCGGAGAGCTGCGCCCGGGAATAGTTCACCGGCTGGATAAGGATACCTCCGGGCTTATGCTGGCCGCAAAAAACGACAGAGCGCATGCCGCCCTTGCCTCGCAGCTGAGCTCGCGCAGCCTTTCCCGCATATATGAGGCGATAATCCGCGGACATCTTAAACAGCCGGAAGGGGAGATCGACGCGCCCATAGGCCGCCATCCCGCCGACCGCAAGAAAATGGCCGTGACAAATATAAGTTCCCGAAGCGCAATAACGCGCTATAAGGTGCTCGAAGAGTACCCCGGCTATACTTATCTGCGCTGTATGCTCCAAACGGGGCGCACACACCAGATAAGAGTGCACATGTCATACATGGGTCATCCGGTCGCCGGAGACACGGTATACGGAGGCAGGGCGGGGGAACTCGGGCTGAGCAGCCAATGCCTGCACGCGAGAACGATCAAATTCGTTCACCCCACGACAGGCATGGAGATGGAGTTCACAAGCGAGCTTCCGCAGAGCTTCATCGACGCGCTTGAAAAGCTGAAAGCCCCGCAGAGCTGACGGGAACAGTCAGGATCTGCGCGGTATGGTTATGGTGAGCACTAAAGCGCCGTCCGTTTCCTGCCTGTCCAATTCGGCGTCTATGCCGGAACGCTTCATCAATCCGAGCCCCTTCGTGACGGTATTGAGGAATATCCTGATATCCTTGATCACGAAATAGGGGCTCTTTTTTCGCGCTTTTTTCGGCGGAGGCCCGGCAGAGGAGGAGTTTCGGGAGAGAAGTTCGTCGATATAATGCTCGGTGGACGCAACGTTCATATCGTTGTCGAGTATGGCTTTGAGAGCGTCAAGACGCGAGCTTTCATCCGGCAGCCGCAGCAGGGCGCGGGCGTGGCGCTCGCTCAGCGAGTTTTCCCGCAGTATGTAAAGTATTTCGGGCGACAGTTTCAGCAGACGAAGTTTGTTGGCGACCGCGGACTGTGATTTGCTGACGCGCCTTGCGGCCTCCTCCTGGGAAATGCCGTATTTTTTGATCAGCGCGGAAAGACCCTCGGCCTCTTCGATGTAATCAAGGTCACGTCTTTGAAGATTTTCCACAAGCGCAATCATGCCGGAGTTTTCGCTGCCCACATTGAGAAGAATGCAGGGAACGTTTTTCAGCCCGGCAAGCTTTGAGGCTCTCAGTCTGCGCTCTCCCGCGACGAGCTCAAATCCGCCCTGCGGAAGACGCCTTACCGTAAGCGGCTGCAGCACGCCGTAACGCATGATGCTGTCGGCAAGCTCCGAAAGCGAGGAGGGATCGAACTGCCGCCGCGGCTGATCGGGATTGGGATGTATTGAATCGATTGGAAGGGAGAGTATCTTTTTGCTGTCATAAAGCGACGGGTTATTCATGCATTATCGCTCCTTTCTCCACGATAATAGCCATTTCCCGATAAAAAAACCCGCGAAAAAAGTCGCGGGTCGTAAAGACAAAAACAGAAAGGCTGCGGCGATATTCAGCCCTCGCCGCGGGAAAGCAGATGCTCCATCGCCCTGTGGTCTTTGCGGATGCTGTGTCCGTCGGTCAGGCACAGTTCGTACCGTTCATGACCGTCCGGCGAAAAAAGCAGGGATTCGCTTTCGGCGAAATTGCACATCGAGGGTTCCGGCATGCCCGACAGGGGGAAGCTGAGCTCGCCGACATGAAGAGCGGAAGCGTCCAGGCTGACGGCACCGGAGGCTGCGGGAGTTCTGACATGACCATCTTCGACACGGCGAAGAACGGCGCCTCCGTCGGAAAAAACAACGCCGCCGGCGGCGCACAGCTCGTCCAGCCGGCGCTCCTGCCAGTCGTCCCATGAGGCGGGATCGCGGAAAGGCGCCTTTTCGTCAAAGGAGCCGTAAACATCATAGGTCACGCTCAGCCCGCAGCGGGAGCATGTAAAGGAGCTGCCGCTGCTTTTGAAGCTGTCTACGGCGCCGCAGACGGGGCATAGGTACAAAAACTGCTCGAGCCCCTCGGCAAGGCGGCGGCCTTTATAGGCCACGGGATCATCCTTCTGGGAGGCAAACGCGTCGACACGCAGATCGTGCTCAAGCAGCTCGTTTATCTCGTCCGTACTCATGTCGCGGAGCTGTTCGGGCCGGTATATGCCGGCAACCGTTCCTTCCATTATGCCGCGGCGGCGTGAATGCGCCCAGCGGGGAAGCGAGAGATGGCCTCCGGTGATGCGGAAAGTCACCACCGGTACCCCGGCTTTTTTCAAAAGCTTGGCGGTCGAGGGATGCATGGGACCGGTCCGGCCGTTGAAGGTGTTTTCCCCCTCGGGGAAAAGGCATACGCTCACGCCGTTTTTCAGCCAGCGCAGCATGGACATGACTGCGCTGGCGTCCGAGCCGCCCTTGGTGCGGGATATGGGCGCGGCAAGCCAATTAATCAGTGAGGCGATGCGGGCATTGCGAAAAATGTGCTCGCTGGCAAGAAAGTACATGTGTCCGCCGGGACCGAACGGAAGGGAAACAAGGAATTGATCCCACGCGTTGGAGTGGTTGGCGACAACGATGTACGGAGGAGATATTTGCCCGACCGGCTCGAAGCGGTAATTGAAAAAAAGACGGCAGAGAATATAAAAAGGCAGGTAGATGATGCGCCATATCAAGCGGTGCCGTCTGAGAGCTCTTTTTTTATCCTTGTCCATGCAAACCTCTCAGTCCAGCATTTTTTTGAGCTCATACAGAAAATTCATGGCCTCAATGGGCGTGAGCGTTTCCGGCTCGCAGGCTCGTATGCGCGCGGCCGCGGCGCTGTCGGCCAAGGAGGAAAGGGAAAGCTGGGGATCGTCGTCCGGAATGACGGCAGCGGCCTGAACGGGACCGGCGCCCTTTTCAAGCTCGGACAGCACATCCTTGGCCCGCTTTATCACGCTGTCCGGCACGCCTGCGAGCTTTGCGACTTCGATGCCGTAGCTGCGGTCGGCTCCGCCGTGAACTATGCGGCGCAGGAAAATAACGTCATCCCCGCGCTTTTTGACGGCCGTACTGAGATTTTTGACGCAGGAAAGGGTGTCTCCCAGGCGGGTCAGCTCATGATAGTGGGTAGCGAACATGGTCCGCGCGCCAAGCTTTTTCGTATCGGCACAGTATTCAAGCAGGGCGCGGGCAATGGCCATGCCGTCGTAAGTGGAGGTGCCGCGGCCGATCTCGTCGAGTATCAGCAGACTGTTGGGACCGGCGTTTTTCAGTATGGACGCCACTTCGGTCATCTCGACCATGAAAGTGGACTGGCCTGCGGCAAGGTCGTCGGAGGCGCCGATGCGGGTGAAGATCCTGTCGGCTATTCCTATCCGGGCGCTGCGGGCGGGAACAAAGGAGCCTATCTGAGCCATCAGAACGATGAGAGCGGTCTGACGCATATACGTCGATTTGCCCGCCATGTTCGGGCCGGTAATGATCGCCACGCGGTTTTCCGAGGTGTCCATGACCGTGTCGTTGGGAACGAAAAGAGTATCGCGCTGAGCGCGCTCAACGACGGGATGACGGCCATCTCTTATGTCGATAACTCCCGATACGTCCACCTCCGGCATGCAGTAGCCGTTTTTGACCGCAGTTTCGGCAAGCGAACAAAGAGCGTCCAACAGGGCTATATCCGCCGCCGTATGTCTGATCACCGAGGCCATGCCGGATACGGCGTCGGTCAGCTCCTTGAATATCTGATATTCAAGCTGGGTGAGCCGATCATGAGCGGTAAGCAGCTGCGATTCAAGCACCTTAAGCTCTTCGGTAATGAAACGCTCGCAGTTGACAAGCGTCTGGCGGCGTATGTAATTATCCGGTACGGTTTCGCTCTGACTGCGGGGTATCTCTATGTAATAACCGAACACCTTGTTATAGCCTATGCGCAGTTTTTTTATGCCCGTGCGCTCCCGCTCCGCGCTTTCTATCGACGCAACGGCTTCGCGGGCATTTTCCGTAAGTCCGCGCAGACGGTCGACCTCATCGGAGTAGCCCGGTCTGACCATGCCGCCCTCGCGCACGGAGAAGGGGGGATCGTCGCCTATGGCGGCGTCTATGAGAGCGCGGGTCTCGGCCAGCTCGTCAAAGGCGGCTGTTTTTTGGAGAAGAGCGCTTTTTACCGGCGTGAGCAGAGCCTTGATCTGAGGCAGTACGGCAGCGGAGGAGGCGAGCGCGGCAAGATCGCGGGCGTTGGAGTTGCCGTACACTATCCGCCCGGTAAGCCGCTCGATGTCGTCAATGTTTTTAAGCGCGTCGCGCAGTTCTCCGCGCAGCACCGTGCCGTCGGCAAGCTCCGCAACGGCGTTGAGGCGCTGCTTGATCACGGCGGGAGAAAGCAGGGGCTTTTCTATCATGGATCGCAGCAGACGTCCGCCCATGGAGGTGCGCGTTTTATCGAGCACCCACAGCAGACTGCCTTTTTTGTCCTGCGAGCGCATCGTTTCGGTCAGCTCGAGATTGCGGCGCGTCTGCCAATCGAGCTCCATGTACCTTCCGGAGGAATACAGCGTAAGAGCGTCGATATGTTTAAGGGAGGTTTTCTGCGTTTCGTGCAGATAGCTCAGCAGCGCTCCGGCAGCCGATATTACCTCGGGGCTGACGGAGGCGGGGTCGACGGAATTGAAATGCTCCGAGAAGTATTCGCTGCCGCGGCTTTGGTCGAAATAGTCCCGTCCGCTGTGGCACATGCAGTTCATGCGTTCCTTTAAAAGCAGGGATATATCCCCGTCCTCTGCGGCCTGATCATTGAGGATGACCTCGGACGGAGCGTAGCGCACGAGCTCGTTGACTATATGGCCCGGACAATCCTTGCCCTGAAATTCAGCGGCAAGGAATTCGCCGGTGGAGATATCGGCAAAGCACACCGCCGCGGCATTGTCGGAAAGAAACACCGAAGATATATAGTTGGGGCGGTTTTCTTCAAGCATGGAGTGCTCGATCACGGTGCCGGGGGTGATTATCCTTATAACGTCCCTGTCGACAAGGCCACCCGCGAGCGCGGGATCCTCCAGCTGCTCGCATACGGCGACCTTATAGCCCTTGGAGAGCAGACGGGCAACGTAACTTTCGTAAGCATGGTAGGGAACGCCGCACATCGGCGTCTGTTCCTCGGGAGGACGAGAGCGATCGCGCGTGGTGAGAGCCAGATCGAGCTCACGGGCGGCTATCACGGCGTCCTCGTTGAACATTTCGTAAAAGTCGCCGAGACGGAAGAAAAGTATGCAGTCCGGCAGCTTGTCTTTTATCTTATGGTATTGGATCATCATGGGCGTTCCTTCGGCCAATGAAGATCACCTCCGTCAGGTTAATTCGCCTTTAAGGCTCCAGGAATTGCTTTCGGTTATCAAAACGTTTTTGAACTGTCCGACGAGAGAAGCTTCTCCCTGAACATGAACAAGGCGGCTGCAGGCCGTGCGCGCGGTAAGAGAGCCCTCGCCGACGCCGTCAATAAGCACACGCATGACCCTGCCGACAAGCTCCGCCTGACGCTGCTCGGAAATGCCGTTCTGCAGCTCAAGCAGCCGGTCAAAGCGCAGCTGTTTTTCCTCGCGGGTGTACGGGTCGGGCATTTCGGCGGCGGGAGTGCCGACACGCGGAGAGTAAATAAATGTAAAAAGCATATCGAAGCGTACTTTTTCCACAAGACGGAGCGTATCCTCAAACTCTTCCTCGCTCTCGCCGGGAAAACCTACGATCACGTCGCTCGTAATGGCGATATCGGGCATGAGACTGCGCGCCTTTTCGGTAAGAGCATAATAATGATCGGCGGTATACTTGCGGTTCATTTCGCGCAGGATCCTGTCGCTGCCGGACTGGAAGGGGAGATGGATATGCCTTTCGACCTTCTCGCATTCCGCCATGGTCTCGAACAGACGGTCGGAGGCGTCTTTGGGATGGCTGGTCATGAAGCGAATGATAAAGTCGCCGTCCAGCGCGTTCAGCTCCCGCAGAAGTGCCGAAAAGTCCGTTTCTCCGCCGAGATCGCGGCCGTAGGAATTTACATTCTGGCCGAGACGATATATCTCTTTGTGACCGGAGGCGATTATGCCGCGCGCCTCTTCGATCACATCCTCCGGCGCCCTGCTGCGTTCACGGCCGCGCACATAGGGAACTATACAGTATGAGCAGAAATTATTGCATCCGTTCATTACGGGCAGCCACGCTCTCACGCCCTCGGCGCGGAGCACGGGCAGCCCCTCATAGCGTTCGCCGTCGATATCCCGCGCCTGGAATATCCTGCCTTTATGAGGCAGATACATTTTCTCCAAAAGCTCGGGAAAGCGCCAAAGCTCATGCGGACCGAAAACAAGGTCCACATACGGGAAGGAGCGTCTTATTTTTTCAAGCCTGTGTTCCTGCTGCACCATGCAGCCGCAAAGAACGATTTTTTGATCGGCGTTTGCTTTTTTCGTATGTGTCAGAGC